>NZ_JAOSKF010000021.1:0-245685 GCF_027493735.1 Candidatus Kuenenia sp. | reverse complement strand
GCCAAATCCCCCCCGAATCAGACGTTTTGAAATTTTTGTCGCTTCAAATTTATCTGATTTTTGTAATTTTATTAGTAATATTATTTCTGTAGTTCAGCAACCTTTCATCGTTTTCCAGCCTGAAGCGGGAAGGTTGGTGTCCCTTTCTGCATAGGGTAGCGAATTTACACCACTGACAGTTTTTTTCTTTTCCCGTGGTGGGGAACAATCCCTGGCGAATGATAGCCAGGATTTCATGGACGGTTGCCCAGAAAAATTCTTTATGCTGTGCCCATTCATTGTTATTTATGGTATTTTTTTGCAGGCATCTTTCTCCATTTTCATCATTCATGCAGCGCGCAATATAAACGAATGAAGCCTCGTCGAATATTATTTCAGAGGGAAGAGAAACCTCCTTTCTATAGGTATTTACCAGGAACTGTTCTGCCATTGATATGTAAAATGGCAGTTGCAATTTTTGTCCGCACACGGCCGCTTTTAATAAATGTTCAGTGCCTGCCTTTCCGGATTTGTAATCCACCAGCCGGAAATATATTTCCTGTCCGCTTTTTTTAACATCTATTCTGTCAATCTTTCCTTTAAAAAAAATTGCCGGATAGTCTTCAAATTTGCCTTTTGGCAATGCTAATTGTAACCTTGCTTCCAAAAAAGCAGGGCTATAACCCGTGTGTTCAATTTGTTTAATATCCCATGACAGGAAATGTATTAAAGCGGCGACTATTTCATCCTTTTTGAGTTCCCATAGTAGCGGATAGGGAATTGGTATTTGTTTTCCCATTTTCACAAATGATTCATTTGCAATTTTATGCAGGTATTCAACTGGATTTGTATCGGCGGCTTTCCCATCGAAATATCCCTTTTCTTTTAAATGGCAATATAATGTGTCTAATATCTCATGATAGATAGTGCCCAGTTTGGGCAATGATATGGTTTCACCCTTTTCCGGCTCTTCCAACGGTTCCAGTTGCAGTATTTCTCTCATAAAAAATTGGAATGGGCATGCGCCAAACGTTTCAAGCATCGTAGGATTAAAACCTTTTTGTACACGATTTTTGTACCAATGTTCCCCATCGGAAACAATACCATCATATGCTGAGAGATAGGGGCTAAAACATTCTATAGCCTGCAACGCTGATTTGGAACGTGTATAGGCTGCCAGGTTGCCACCGATTGCATTAATGCAACATGAGGGGTCTATATGTTCCAGCACCATACGGATCACGGCCTCATTGGGTGTAAGCAGCGATATATCTTCTTTGCATAATTTATTTTTTATGCTGCGGGGAACGTTCATTTTTACAGGAGACTTGTTTTCTTTATCCTCATTGCGGGTATGTATTCCTTTTATATTTTGAAGGATGTCCATTATGTAGTGGGAAGGGGTTTTGGGTTTTCCCGCCTCATCTGAACGTTCATAAAGAAGATAAATCCTTTCCTGCGCGGCATTGAGCAGGAAATAAAATAACAAACGTTCCTCCTCAAAACCCCTTAGTTTTTCAGGAATATGATTCCCAAGCGCTTCGGATAGTATTCTTCGGGTATGGTCCGGCAAAAATGGTTCTTCAAAAATAGCGCGTGGAAACTCCTTTTCGTTCAATCCGACAAGAAACAGTATCCGGAATGGTATGCCACGAGCAGACATGGCGTTCATAACCCTGACGCCTTTATTATTAGCGGTCCCGGCTTGGATCCCTTCCTGCTTGCAGGCGTTTATGAAAGTATCTGCAAATTGATCGTATGTAATTTCTTTATCGATACGATCGAGAATAGACAATGTGTCAAACAGGCAAAATATTCTTTCTTTAATAAAAATATCTCTTTTTATAATTTCCTGATCTATGTCTTCAGAAGGAATGTGTATATATTTATCGAGAAATAGTTTTGTTTTTTGACACATTTGAGACCAGGTCGCCTTTTCCTGCAGGGAAAGCAAATCATTTGACAACAACTGCACTATATTTTTCAGCGACTCAATCTGATCGCAGGAGATATTGATATTGTGAGGCAAAATATCTTCCTCCGCTGGCTCTGCCATTGCGTTCTTTAACTGTTCAAGTTTTGACAACCAGCAGCGTATACCGCTATGGATACCATTTGTCCTGCTAATAATATCCCAGAGATTCTGCCGTGAAAGGACGTCTTTTAATTCAGGAACAGGGATATTGAAATAGGGTGATTCCAGAATATCGATAACCATAGGACGATAAAAGTTTTCGCGATCCAGCAATAGCAATTGTTTTATCATGGTAAATAAGGGGTACTTTTCTATCGGTTCCTTGTCAAGTGTGGTAAACGGGATTGCGTTTTCCTGAAAAACCTCCTGTATAATGTTTAAATATTGCCCAAGTTCTCTTGCGACAATGCCTATATCGCCAAATACGTAACCTTTATTAATGAGTTTGAGTATTTCCTTTGCAATCACCCATATTTCATCATGTTTGCCGGATACATTGATGATGCTAAGGTTATCCAATGAAGGGGCGTCAGGCATGGATTCTCCATGCAGAGAGGTTTTTGTTTCCGAGTCTGCGTCCATTAAATAAGAAAACCCCTGTAGATCATCTGGGGGCAGATCCTCAATGTCCCGTGCGATCCCCAACAAAAATGATTCGTAGAAATGTTTAACGTAGGTAAAAACGGCATGATTTTTTTTGTAGGGCAAAAACAATATTGTTGGATAATATCTGAATATTTCAGAGAAAAAATCCTGTTCCACGCCGGTTAAATCATAGAAACCATATGCCAGTATATATTTGAATTTTCTGAGATATTCAGAATCAGCAGCGTGCTTTGCCGCCGAACGATAGAGGTTTGAATCGTGGGATATGCCGGATGCATTCAGCGTGTTTTGGAAAAGAGTAAATAACCGCGATATATCAGACAGTTTTTGAATATCAGCACCGCCGGTAAGTTGCTCATTAATAACTGCCCTTAAATCATCTGCATTAACATTGGCGTCTGTGAGGTCTTGCAGAGAATGAAACATTGAGCGGGCAATGGATGATGGCGATATTATATTTTTTAAGGAAGGTATATGATGCCTCTCCTGTTCGATAAGTTTGGTGATAATCCGTTCGTAAATAAAAGGTTCCTGCCGGATATGCCCGATATCATTTTTTGAATTCCTGCATATTTCTCTTGCCAGGAGATAGAAATTGAGAAAAAATACGTTAAGAAACGATACGTCATGTTTCTTTACCAAACGTTCCTGAAGCCTTTCAAGCATATAGTTTGTGGGAACAATAACGGCAATGGGGGATAAGGGATCTTCGCTTTTTATGGTATGCAAAGTTTCTACAAACGAGTTCTCAAGCGAGGGATGGTAGTGCCCAAATTTAATCGATAACATATGATACCTCAACCTTGTCTCTGCTTTTTTCTTTTGCCCTGTACAATGCCTTGTCAGCAGATCGCAACAAAGCACTGCATTCAGTTTCATGCGACGGAAAAGAGGAAACCCCGATGCTTATCGTCAACGCAAGTTGTTTTTCAAACATATCTTCAAAAAACCTCCTGTTGTATACGTCGGTTAGCGCGTCTGTTATTGCGGCATGTTTGGTGAACTCCATAAGCCTGACCCTGTAAAGCGCAGATGATGCCAATCCTGCATAAACCAATAGAAGTTTTCGCATATCCCTGTCATCCCAAAATCCCTTTTCTTTCTTTATCATCAGCACCATGCCTATCGCCATTTCCCCATAGTAAGGGGAACGTAAACGCATCCTCCTTCTTTATATTTGCTACTGAGGCAATCGCAGGCCGGTTCCGTGCTCATATCATTCACTATAAGTTCCTTTCCGGTGTGCAACACACCTGCAGCCTGAAGGATTCAGGAATATATCCGTTTTAATGAGTTCACCTTTCGGCATTGGCGAATATACGATTGGCATATCTAGTGTCTGAACGAAAACTATTTAACTTGTTGCTGTATTAAGAGTTGAAATTGTTGCATAAGCGCGAATCTTTTTATCCTAATTTGGAAAATATTAGTTTGACTATGATAATCTTCGTGAAAATGGCGCATTTTTTGAGATTAATGAAAATATTCGTCAAATATTTGCAACAATTAGTAGTCTTAACTATCCAATAAATAGTTGTTTAGATAGTTTTCGTTCAGACACTATCTAGTATAACGTTTCATTAAAATATCTACATTGATACCGTCATTGCGAGCTACAGCGAAGCAATCTTAAGTCTTTTGGGAACAAGAGATTGCTTAGTCGCTCCACTCCTCGCAATGACATTTTTTTACGTACACATTTTAATGAAACGATGTACTAGTATATTTCTTTCAGTATCAAGCGTCATTATTGCAAGGATATCGGGGTAAAAATCCTCCTTCAACGTCCTTCCCAAATTATTAAACAGCGATTCTTCATGCACTTCGTCATTCATAAGGCTTGAAAAATACACGAGGTGTCTCATCTCTTTGATAGTACGGTTCCCTTGTTCTATAGTATCACGGAGTTCTTCATCCATGATTTTACGCGTGGAATGTCTGATGCCACAAGCACAAACCCCTGATTTTCTCCGTTTTCTCGCTGAATACTCAATGAGGAAAAAAGGACAGGTATTTGCCGCCCTGTTTTTTACAAGTAAGTTGTTTCTGTGTGCCGGATAACGCCTTGCTCAATCAAACAGTTAAGCAGCGTCCCGGTGTTCCTACTTCAATATCATTTTCTCTGTAGTACAGGCGGCTTCTGCCGTTGCTATCATAATAAGAGGCGGAAATGAGCATCTCAATACCATAACACGGTCAATGAGGTCAACATCCAGAACGAATTCCGTCCAGATGGATGCCGTATCGTAAACAGCGTCATTGAGGCGAAACCCGTCCACCATGATAAGATATCGCGAATTGTAATCGCCCAGACGCGAAAAACCCCTTGAGCCAAGATAAGAATAATTGCGGTCATAATTCACATAAAAACCCCTTATACTTCTCAAGATATTCGTAAGTGTGCGGTATCCGTATTTCTTTATATCATCGGCAGTGACAATGCTGGCGGATAAAGATAACGGGGCTTCAGTAACCTTCTGTTTGTATTTGGATGCGGCATAAACGGTAGCAACATCTATGTCTATAAGGTCTTCGATGGTCATGCTTAGTAAATCGAGTAATGGGGTATCGGCTGGATTTTGGGTGTCTGTATACGGGTGAAACAGAGAAGGATCATTTTCTGCTTCTGCGCTGTGTGTGTAATATGATATTAACAGAAAGATAACAACTAATATGAAGGCTCTCATTGTGTTATTTTCTTAATTGACAACACCTTCGCTTTTTGAAAAATGCGGACAACGATGGCGTTATTTGTGTAGGATGGGGCAAGCGAAGCAGCCCCATCGATAAAAAAATTTCAAAAAACTAAAGTGTTATGAATCTTTCAATCTGCGAAATCGCTCGACTGAGATCACGACGAAGTCTGTGTAATCTGTGGTTCCTCTTTCGTATTTCGCGCTTATTTGGTTCTGGCTTGTACAGGTTGGGTTTAAAACTAAAAATCAGGTTTAAAACTAAAAATCAGCGGTAAACTATTACCATATGAAAAAGGCAGGGTAAAAACAATCAGCATCTTTGTTTTTACGACAGAACGGTTATAGTTTTTCAAGAAATAGTACACGTTTCACGTTGAGCGGCAGACGCTCTTCTTCCACGTATCATTTCCAGGAAACCTTCAATCCTTGTAGAAAACTGTCCAGGCATGTAGTTTTTATCGTCTACGCAATCACCATCGAGACTGAGAAAGGGGTAGCCTATTTTGTTGAGTTCTTTCTTAATAGTGGGTACGGCTGCATTATTTCTTCTGCATCCCCATGAAGAAAATACAACAACGCCGTCAACATCGTACTCACGGGCTAGCATTTTTGCTACTTCTATGCGCCGTTCCAACGGACCGTTATACGTATTCATGATATGTTTTCTGGCAAGGCTTTCGTATGGTTTTTGCACATCAAGCTTATCCCAGTAAACATAGTTTGTTTCTTCAAAGACAATTTTAACATTCTCTTTTTCTTCAAGATTTTGCAGGAAATCCACATTGAAATAGGGTTTTAATTCCAGCCAGAGAATTTTGATTTGATTTGTGGGCGGGATTTTTGGGGATTTTGTCTTATTTTCTGCAATCTTTTCGCGCAATTCATTCGCCAAACTGGAATAAAATTCCAGGGCTAATCCGGAACCGATAAGCAGATAGGTGGGAAACATAAACCCTAAGGCACTGCTGCCTTTCAGAGGGCAAAGAGGATCTTTTCTTAATTCGTTGATTTCAAGAATCTTTTCCCGTGTTTTGTTTGAGTATTCAAAGGCTCGTTCTAATGCTTCATGCCTCATCTTTCTCCCTGTTGTTTTTTCCAGATATTTGACGAGATCTTCCAGTTGTTTGGCAAGGTATTGAACGGAATATTCATCTTCTTCGTAAGGGATGTCTATCACGATCGTGTCCTTTCCCGTCAGACATTCACACAGTTTTGCTGTTTTGGTATTGTTGTCACAGAGTGTTGACGTGGCGACCTGTAGAATATTCCTCGGAAAAATGTTTCTATATGCATGGCCGATTGCAGCGCGGTGAAAGGTGCAGATATCAGTGGAAACTCCTCGTGATTCAGCTTCTATAAGGCCGCGGGAACTTTGGCCTATTCCGGCAAAAAGGGCAGCTCCGATCTCAAGGCAAAAGGGATAAAGCCCCATGGCAAACAATATTTCCGAGGGGACAAACATGGTTGTCCATATAGTCCGGTCAGGATGCGCATACACGTTAAAAAGATGTTTTACCCCGACGTGTATCTGCACTTGCAGCGAGCGGAACCCACCGATTTTCTTGTTGCGGAAGAAAAAGAGGTATATCTTATAAAGCCGCAATCCTTCTCTGATAAGCAACTGTGAGTGTCGCTGCATGAGCGAGGTTGCCCATTCCTTTAGTTTTAAAATTAATGACATAAAGAAAATTCTAACGTATTTCTTATTTTGGGGCAACCATTAATTGTTCAAGGAAGGCTTCAACGCGTGTTTTGATTTGTCCTTCGCTGCTTAACGAGTAGTCACAATTCAAATGGAGAAGCGGGATATTTTTTTCATAGAAAGTCTTTTTTATCATGGGATAATCCAGAAGATTATGGTCGCAGAATTTTAATGTATGATAAATTGCAGCATGGATTGATTTTTCCTGCATAATCGTTAATGCCTTATTAATCCTGTCAAAGATATTTTCCATCCGGGAGCAGGGGCTTCTTTTGATATACCGTTTTGCAATGGACAAAATAGGCTCTTCGTTTATGCTCACCACGGCGTCAAAATACCGGCTGCCGTTACATAGGTCTTCTGCCACAACCTTTGCACCTGCATCCTCTATAATCTTCATTATCTTTTCATTCTCCATGATACTACCCCAGATGAATAACCGCGGTACTTCGCGTGTGTCGCGTACACCTTCACCCTGCTTAATAATATGCGTTAAATAGGTGTTAAACTTCTCTGGAACTGCATTTACTCCTTTTTTCAGCAAGGAAAACATCTCGTATCCCGAATGGGCAATATATCCGTTCCAGTATTTCTGCAAACATTGTCCTACTTTTTCCCGTACCGAGTTATAGACGACAATGCTCCGGTTGATGTCGTCAGGCAGGATTTTCATGGTGAAGTACGACTCGAGTTTCTCTTTAAATTTCTTGAGCAGGTTGGCGTAATAGTAAACCGCAGCGTCATCAATATTTTTAGGAATATCCAACATATAGTTAAATCGCCCTTTCCCTTCGTCCATTTTTACCCAGGCATCGTAAAGGCGCCTCATCCCGTCACAGGAATTGACAAATACCATTCCCTGAAAATCCTCCAGACTACCTTCAATCTTTCTATCGGTAACAGCCTTTATATAAGGGCAGATGTTTCCGCAGAGCACCTCGTCAGCGGCGCATGAATCATGTTCTGTCCCTTTAATCCTGACAGGATGAAACCCTGCGGCATGAATAATTTCTACCGGGGTATAAGAACAAAAATATCCGATCTTGGGCAAATTGCTTTCTTCAATGGAAAAATCCGCGATAGAAGTTTCAAGTAAACTTTTGCTGTTGTCAGATCCTGACAGCGACACAGAGACGTTGCTTTGCGCCTGCGCTTTTTCCAGCGCTATTAACGCCGCCCCAAGCGCACCGTTAATTTGCGGCTCTCCTGAGATTTCAATTTTGCAGCCCAGGTTTTTTTCCAGCTCCGTTACTACGCCAATATTTTTAGCAACGCCGCCTGTCATGGCAACCTTTTGTTCCAACCCTACCCGTTTTACTTGTGCGGTAATACGTTTTGCGATTGAAATATGCAGTCCACGGCAAATATCCGCCGTTTTGTGGTCGGCGCCAATAAGCGATACAACCTCCGATTCTGCAAAAACGGTACAAAGGCTACTCACGGAAACGTTATCTTTTCCGTGCAGGGAAATCTCTCCCATCTCCTCCAGCTCAATTTCCAGTGTTCTTGCCATAACTTCCAGAAAGCGGCCGGTACCGGCGGCGCACTTGTCGTTCATAACAAAATCAAGTACATTGCCATTTCCATCGATTTTGATAACCTTACTGTCCTGTCCGCCAATATCAATAATTGTCCTGGCGTCAGGAAAGTAATAATTTGCACCTTTTGCATGGCAAGTGATTTCCGTTATTACTTCATTGGCAAAAGGAACTTTTACGCGCCCATAGCCTGTGGCTACGATATAGTTAATATCTTTTTCTGTAAGATTATGCTCTGTAAATATTTGTTGAAGGGTTTTTTCCGCAGCTTTTTTACTGCTTGCACCGGTTGCGATGATTGTTGCAGAAAGGATCTCCTTCTTATCATTTAAAAGAATTCCATTGGTTGACATAGAACCAATGTCTATTCCGATAGTATACATAACTATAAAATCTCCTATTTTAAGATTATTCCGTTTCTGGTTTCGGCGGTATGGTGCTGACCCAAATATTTACAACAAAGAAGCCTATGGCAATGACTTCGATACCGGCAAAAATTTCTACCAGGGGATGAAGCGGGCGAAAGCAGACTAAACCTACAAGCCCGATATTTGCAAGATAGAATTGAAGTGTGCCTATTTTAGGATAGGCGAGAGGCCTGCCGGTAAATCTGGGCAGTATATGATATCCAACACCAAAGATCATCATGGACATCCATCCCAAAAGGTTTAAATGTACATGAGAAAACAATAATTGAGCGGGATAGCTTTTCATGGATATCATAACGGTACCAAGTATTGCCGCTATAAAAAAATAAACCAGGCTTGCCCGAAGAAAATTTTTCGAAAGAGGACTCATTTATCAAAAGCTCCTTTTTAAGAAAGTTGTTGATTTAAAAGAACTTAAATCAAATTTATAAAGAACCTAACAAAAAGGGTAAGAATATATAAAAAATATGGATTGTCAAACAAAAAATTATTGTTACATAGTAATACTTAAGATTACAAGCGTGACCCAAAAGTATGTTCAAAAGGTCAATTGCCCTGTCGAATCGTGTTATAAAATATCGTGTATGGTGCGTGATCAATTCGGGGGGATTTCTTCTTTTTTCTGAGTAACTTCTTTTTCCGGAGTCGCTTCTTTTTTCTTTTGCGTTTTTAGTTCCTCAATTTTTTCCGCATAGGAGCGTACTTTATTCGCTACGCTTTCAGGAATAATTGTAACCAATCTTTGCATACCTTTTCCTATGGGGGCTGCTATTTTTGAGGTATTCACCCTATCGCGTGTTGATTCACTGCAGAATAATAAAACGCCAAAGATAATTACTCCGCAAAAGAGAACCCCTTTAAAAATCCCCAAAAAACCACCGAAAAACCTCGACCCAACAGATATGCCGCTTTTATTGATAACGATTTTTAACAGATTTGTAATAAAACACGTTACGGCTAAGATTACTCCGAAAATGGTAAAATAACTCAATAAATCCGTAACAGATTGAGACAGAATGCCTTTCAGGATATTGCTAATTACTCCGTGGAAGAAAAAAGCGGCAAAGAAAGAGATGAGCAGGCATCCTATTCTGAGAAACTGCATTACAGGGCCGCTGACAAATCCAAATAGTATTGCAAAAAACAAAACACCAAAAATCGAATAATCAATCCATATCATTTATGGCCATTCCCTGCCTTTCTTTCCTTCTTTACTTCCTTATTTGTACGTAAGAAATCATTTGCGATACCCCTGACAAGTTGTTCCACGTTTTCCTGAGAGAGTTTTATTGAAATCTTCGGGTCATTTATGTCGCCGCGTATCTCCAATGGGATGGCATTTTGCCTGAAAACAATCCCTGTAATCTTTTCTATGCCCTTGTTTACGAATCTTTCATTCACCGTGACATTTGCTTTATAAAATAGTTTTCCTCCGAATTCTATCATGCCTGATACCTCCATCTTTAATAGCTGACTATCAACGATTACTTTTGGGGTATACATTGTTTCCTCCTCGATCAGCACTTCTGTTTCTAATAAATCAAAAGAATAGCGGTCGTCGATGGTAATAATATCTGACAAAGCAGAAAAAAGCACATTGCTTTTAACATAGCCGTTCCGGACGCTGAGGGTAAAGCGGCCTTTAATATCTTTGCTTGGGATATTCCCGCCAAACCCTTTTCCACTCAGATGTCCTTCAATGCTCAGAATGCCACCTGCTTCGCTTCCATCCTTTTTAAATAAAGGCAAATCACGGAGCACAGGCATTTCTTGTGTTATGTAAACATCATGCGCTTTGATTGTTATATTAAATTCCGGCATATCTCTTTTGAGTTCCATAACGCCGTGAAGATATGTTTTGCCGCCATTTGCTTTGAATTGCACATGAGTAGTTATCTCGTTATCTTTAAGAGAAAGTGTATCGGTAAACAAGTCTTCAATCAATAAACTATTTTCGTAGTTTATTTGTTTAACCTCAATTTTTTCAAAAATAACCTGATTCCATAAGAGGGGAAACAGCTTTAATGTACCCTGTATGTCATCAAACTGTGTTGTAGTTTCCGGGTCATTGTTTTGCTTTTGCAGAATAATAAGAGAAATACGGATTTGATTCGGCCAGTGATATGATACCGTGCCTGTTTGAGCGGAAGAAGGAAGTTTGTTTTCCAGCAAGAGAACGACTTTTTGCGTGATGCTTTTTTCAAAGAGAAGAGTGGGAAATACGAAAATGGAAATAGCAACAACAAGAGCTGTTAAACAGAAAGAAATTACCAACCATTTTATCCATAATACTTTTTTCTTCTGCATTTGCATATTTGTGTGAAAAATTGGTCATGAGTCATTAGTCAATTGTAATGGGCAACCACAAGGAACGCCCCTACTTGCGACGAATTTTTTAAATCTGTGTAATCTGTGGTTCCTCTTTTATACTTCGTAAAATTATGCACCTGTTAAAGGGAGTTTCCCGAAAAGATTAAGTACCTGAGGCATTATGTCCATTCCGGTAATAATACCCATACCTCCCCGTGTACAATCCCGCTCATTAAACGCAGCGACCTTGTCTACCCGAACACCGGTTCCGCGAAAAATGATGGGGATTGGATCACCCGAATGGCTTTTCAATGCACAAGGGGTTGAATGATCTCCGGTTATTATTAATAATGTATTTTCCGATGTTTCATGAAAAAGCCTCGCCGCGTGGTCGATCTTTTCGATAAATTCTTTTTTACCTCTGAAATTTCCATCTTCTCCGAAAGAATCTGCGGCTTTTACATGTACAAAAACAAAATCGTAATGCTTCAGGTTGCTGATTGCCGCCATGAATTTAGCTTCAATATCGGTGTCCGGCAGGCCTGTTGCGCCGGGGACGTCAATAACATCCATTCCCAGGTAAGCGGCAACTCCCTTATACAACCCACCTCCTGCTATACAACACCCTGAGAAAGCATAACGTTCTTTAAAGCAGGGAACCTCTTTGTATTGTCCTGCACCGCGCACTAACAGATAGTTCGCCAACAATTCTCCTTTTTTTCGTCTTTCTTCGTTTAAAGGGTGTTTTTGGAGAATTTCCCATGCCTTTTTCAAAAAAACATTCAATATTCGCGCGGTATGTTTTGCTTCAATAGACTCATCTAAAGGGGTAACTTCCCTTACAGGGACGTCCGGTTTGTGCGGATCGGCATCAATAATGGCACTGGAAAGGCCTTTCCCTCTCATTACCACAGCCGCACGATGGCCGGTTCCAGGTTTAACGAGAAATGTAACGCCGTCGATTTCTATGCCATCCAGCGCCTGTGCTAACGGTGCTACCCCCCTGATTCTGCCTGCCCTGCGGTCTTTAATAATAAAATTTTCGTCTACCGTGCCGAAATTTCCACGCAGGGCAACGTCGCCTTCCTGTAATTTCATACCAACGCCGGTCACCTCTATTGTTCCGCGTCCTGAATAATATTCTCTATAATCATAGCCTAGTATGTTGAGATGTGATGTGTCGCTGCCAGGCACACAACCACGGCCCAAGCTGTACATCATTCCGCATTCAGATTCGGAAGCCAGTTTGTCCATGTTTGGCGTTTTTGCCGCTTCCAGTGGGGTTAAATTGCCAAGATCTTTTATTGGACGGTCTCCCAGTCCATCGCAGATGACTAAAATAACTTTTTCCAACATTTTTCTGATACTCCTTTAATGTATAGATTTTCAAATCAATACGGAATGGGGAAAGAATGGGATAAAAATGCCTTTACACACCCAAGCTCCTCTTTTTAGTACTTTATCAGTAATTTCTTTGTACCGGCTCGAAAATAAGAATACAAAAAATAGTTTAAGTACAGATACTACAACATGATATGGTTATAAAACCATTTTCATCGTTTCTGGGTGTTGCAAATGAAACATGATGACTGGTGACTTATTTTGTCATTACAAGGGTATCCGCTTGTCATTGCGAGGGTCTTTTCCGAAGCAATCTCATAAACCGTCATAGAGATCCTTCCATCCTGCATTCATTCCATTAATTAATTCTATTTTTAATTAATTCTATTTTTTTAGCCCTTGAGCCACCCTTAATTTGCTTCTCCCGCGATATGACGTTTCTTACGTCACGAAATATCTCGTAGTATACTGATTGCTTCGGAAAAGACCCTCGCAATGACAAGCTGAGACCCCCATGCAATAATGACAAGCTGAGACCTTTTGGATGGCCCTATACATTTGAACCGGTACAGAAACAGAAATGCCAGATGTTTCCGACTCGAAAGTAAGACTACAAAAAATAGCTTGAGTACATATACTACAACACGATCTGGTTATAAAACCATTTTCATCGTTTCTGGGTGTTGCAAATGAAACATGATGACTTTTTGGCAAAATATTTAATGGGAAATATCTATTTGGGAATAGGCTAAAACCCCTTCTTTGTACAAATCGTTTCCATAAATATCATTTGCGACAATTGCCGGAAAATTTTCAACCTCTAATTTCCTGATTGCTTCCGCTCCTAAATCTTCGTATGCAACTACTTCCATTCTTTTTACCGATTGCGCCAGCAATGCAGCAGCCCCTCCTGTAGCAACAAGATAAACAGCCTTATATTTTTTCATGGCTTCCAGCACCTCTTCCGACCGATTCCCTTTGCCTATAGTTGCCTTTAGCCCCAGTGACAATAATAGTGGTGTATATTTATCCATACGGTAGCTTGTGGTTGGTCCGCACGACCCGATTGGCATACCCGGCGGAGCAGGGCTAGGCCCTGTGTAATAAATGATCTGGTTTTTTATATCAAATGGCAGTTCCTTGCCCTGATCGATGAGGTTTGCAAGCCTTTTGTGCGCGGCGTCTCTTGCAGTGTAAAGTATGCCGCTGATCATGACCTTATCTCCTGCCTTTAGTTGTTCGATAATGGCATCTGATAAGGGTGTGTTTATCGGTATAATATTTGTCATAATCGTTTGCTCCCCAGTATTGCAATTTTTACCCGATGAGAATGGCAGTCTATATTGACTGCCACAGGCAGGCTTGCAATGTGACAAGGGTGACTCTCCACGTGTACTGCCAGGGTAGTTATCATACCGCCCAGTCCTTGAGCGCCGATTCCCAGATGATTTATTTTATACAGAAGTTCTTTCTCCAATTGCGCCGTTTCAGGATTTTTATTCTCCGAACCTACCTGACGCAACAGGGCCTTTTTCGCTAAAAGGGCGGCATAATCAAAGGTACCACCTATTCCCACTCCTACAATAATTGGAGGACATGGATTCGCCTTTGCTTTCTCCACAGTTTCCACGACAAAATGAACAACTCCCTCACGTCCTTCCGCAGGTGTGAGCATGGCAATCCTGCTCATATTTTCGCATCCGCCCCCCTTTGCCATGAAAGTAATCTTCAGATGATTATTGGGTACAAACTCTGTATGAATAATAGCCGGGGTGTTATCATTCGTATTCACCCGTGTGAGGGGGTCTGCTACGATAGATTTTCTCAAAAACCCCTCTTTGTATCCTTTACGCACCCCAGCATTGACTGCATCGTGGAGTCGTCCGCCGGCAATTTCTACATTTTCTCCAACTTCTAAGAAAACAATTGCAACGCCGGTATCCTGGCATAAGGGCATTTTATTTTCATGCGCGATCCTTGAGTTTTCCAATAATTCGGAAAGAATTTCTTTTGCGACAGGTGATGCTTCTTTTTCACTGGCAAGCGCCAGGGCATTGACCACGTCACTTCCCAAATTGAAATTTGCGTCCTGGCAAAGCCTGGAAACTGTCTCTGAAATTTCCGATGCGTTAATCCTGATAGGTGTACCCATATCGAATCGCCCTTATATTTTCATCAAAGAATTGCGACGGAAAGACGGTGTTAAAGTTTATAGTCTCAATATTAATTCCGATTTTTTGTAATAACTTGCCCAAGGCAATCATATTAACAAAAACAGGGCTGTTAAAGCATTCTGTAGCAATTTTTCCAAAAGGGATTCTGTCACTTTCAGGACAGTGTAAATCACACTCTTTACCCTCTGTTCCGCATGCAGCGGATTCAATAAGAACATATTTTGCCTTGACCGTAGTATCGAGTATGCTTGAAAGCTGAAGCGCAATATCTGCTTCTTCAAAAAAAGGGACTTCGATAGGTTCGTCGGAATAAGTAATCTCTGCTTTGATATTGCCGCTGCGGACAGCCGCATCATAAACAAGATTAAGGGCAACTTCTTTTCCTGATTTAGCAAGGATATTTGCCAGAATATGCGCCATAAGCTTAATGCCCTGGCCGGCTTCACCTGCCAGTATGATTTTTTTTGTACGGTGTTCACCGGGAATGGATGTAATTTTCTTTACCATGAAAACAACGCCAACTCCAAAAAAATTTTTAATGGTGAAATACGAATATTTAGTTTTTTAATCTGTGCAATCTGTGTAATCTGTGGTTCCTCCTTTCGTATTTCCTGCTTGTTTGGTTCTGGCTATGCCAGCTTAGGATTTTAGATAAATTATGTTATCTTGTCAAAAAAATACTTGTGTGCAAAACAAATAGTAAATGATTAATTTTTCAACACCCTGTCCGCTTTTGCCCCAAATAAAATGATTGCATTTTGATTGTTTTTTTATGGCCACTTACAGCCCACCTATATCTTTCTTATTACTAAGTACTTACATTTGAATATGTTAAAAATATTAAAAGTTTTCATTGGCATATATATTGCGTATTTATGAGTGAACATTGATAAAACAATGGTTAAGGTGTTTTCGATTGGGCATCTGGCAACAGTATCTTTAAGCAATCAATATTCTAAGCAGTCATCATGTTGCATTTGCAATACCCGGAAACGATGAAAATGGTTTTATAGCCATATCATATTGCGGTACCTGTGTTTGAGCTATTTTTTGTAGTCTTATTTTCGAGCCAGATAACATGTATCTATTAGAATACGTTTAATAAATTTGAATTCTATTGTATAAATATTAAGGGAATACATATCTATGCCCTCCTCGATAGCTAAGGATTTTTTTACAGAAGCTGAGAATTTAAAGAAAAAGGGATATTCTCTAAAAGCGGTGAAAGCTTATAAAAAAGCAATAGAAGCCGACCCTTTTTTTCTTAGCGCTCATTACAACCTCGCACTCCTCTATTATCAACTTAAACAAGTAGATAATGCCATTTTGCATTTAAAGAAGGTAACCGAATTAAATCCCACCGATGCCTCTGCATTTAACAATTTGGGTGTTATGTATTTTTCAAAAAATATGTTTAAAGAGTCTGAAAATTGTTTTGAAAAAGCTTTAGGAATTGAAGTGTATTACAAAGAGGCTAAAAAAGGTCTTGAGAAAGTGCGTCTTAAGCTAAAAGGGAAAATAAATAAAAACAGACGATTAAACGTTGGTTTTGTAAGCATTTGGTTCGAACGTGGACAATCGTATGTAACTAAAACATTGCGGGATGTTGTTGCACAAGAACACGAAACTTTTGTGTTTGCCAGGACAGGCGGGGTTTATGATCGCCCTATGTTGCAAACAGACGGTATATGGGATGTTCCTAATTTAACAACATTTGGGAAATATGAGATATCTCATGAAGTACTTGGGAAGTGGATTGATAATAATAAACTGGATATGGTGGTTTTCAATGAAGAATATGATTGGTCTTTAGTTAAATACGTTAAAGAAAAATCCATAAAGGTTGTCACCTACCTTGATTATTATAAAGACGACTGGAAACCATACATGTATTTGTACGATGCTGTGCTTTGTTCCACAAAAAGAACATACAATCTTGTTAAAAATTTTTGTAATGCCTATTATGTCGGATGGGGAATAGATACGGAACTTTTTAAACCGACAAATAATAGTACAGAAAAATATACCTTTTTTCATAATGCCGGATGGTTAGGTATCAATTATCGCAAAATGACGCCTGCCGTTATCCTTGCCTTTGAAGCGGTATCCCGGTATTTGCCAGATGCAACCCTCTTTATCCATGCACAGACCGCACTGGAAAAACTTCCGCCAGAAGTTTTGAATATCGTGAATAATACTCCGCGCATAACCTATCATGTCGCCACCGTTCCAGCACCGGGTCTTTATCATAAAGGCCATATCCTTGTTTTTCCTTCCAAACTGGAAGGGCTGGGACTGCCTTTACTGGAAGGAATGGCATGTGGGCTTCCAGCCGTTGCCACTGACGCGCCGCCAATGAATGAGTTTGTACAGAATAACTATAATGGCTTGCTGGTCAAAGTCGCTAAAAGGTTCCTCAGAGGGGATGGCATCTCCTTTCCAGAGGAAATTGTAGATATAAATGATCTGGCTTTTAAAATGCATTTTCTGGCTAAAAATCCGGAGTTGATTAACAAAATGCAGCAAAATGCAAGGAATTGTATTGATAACTATGACACCTTGAGTAAAAAGGTAAACGAAGTAATTAACGATATTCTTCGCGACAAGAATAGGATTAGCTATAGGAAAACGAGCGTAAAATGCTAACAATACATCTGGTTGGTGCACAAAAAACAAATTACCCCTGGGGTTTTGAAAACCATCTGATTTCGGCATTAGAAGAGATGGACTGTAATATCCTTAGTACGGATTTTCGACAAGAACGACACAATCTCCAAAGACTATTGCAGCAAAAAGCTGACCTTGTTCTCGTTTGTAAAGGTGAATTCATACCGCCGGAATTGATTCAATCTATTCCTTACCCAACCGCCTTATGGTATTGTGAACAGATTGGTAACGATACCGCAGTAGATTACATCGCACTTGTCAGAAGAAAAGAGCTGGAATATAATGCAACTGCTTTTGATTATGTCTTCTCTCATGATAAAACCAACCTACAAGTTTATAAAAACATCGGTTGTGTAAATGTCCACTGGCTACCTTGCATCGCCGTAAATACAAAAATTCACAAAAAACTTGAAGTATCGAAAAAATATGACGTTACCTTTATTGGTAACCAAACCCCCCGACGCAAAAACATTCTTGTTGCGTTGGAAAAGTATTTCAAGGTCTTCACTCCGAATATATGGGACAGTAAAGAACTAAATGAAGCCTTTAATGAATCCAAGATCATTTTAAACATACACCTTTCTGATTTACTTAATATAGAAACACGCATAGGTGAAGTACTTGGGTCCGGTTCGTTCCTCCTTACGGAAGAACTTCCCTGCAAAGACCTTTTTATTGATGGAGAACACTTAGTACAATGGCATCAAGGGGATGTTGAATATCTTATAAAAAAAATCCACTATTACCTCATCCATGAGGATGAAAGGGAAGGAATTGCAGGAAAAGGCCACCATTTTGCTATTGAACACCATAGCTTTGAGGAAAGAATGCGCCAACTATTGGCAACCATAGATTTCAGCAAGAATAAATGCGGCGCAGAGAGACTTTGATCAAAAATGAAAATTTCTATAGAATGAGCATAAACCAATGGCCTTTCACATTCCATTAGAAGAACAGATCGACAAGATCAGAACACATCTTGCAAATATAGGCAAAGTATCTACCCGCAAGGTTAGGCCTCGAATCTTCGTAGTGGTACATCATGTCAATTGGGAAAAACACGGATTGGTAGATGGATGGGCAGAGATTGCTGACGTTATTCACTATGATTGGGGAAATTCCTTCAATCAATATGCTGCCGACTGGCATCAAAGAGGCAAACCAGATTTTAACAAGGTATTACTACGGCAAGTTGAATTAGCTCATCGTGAGAAGACGATAGATCTCTTGTTTTCTTACCTCTCGGGAAGATGGGTCTATCCATATACTATTCGGGCTATCGGTAAAATGAACATAATAACAGTAAACATTAGCCTTGATGACAAGGTAAAATTCTGGGGTTATCAAGAGCCAGGTGGTCTTTCTGGAAATGCTGAAATTGCGCCTGAGTTCGACCTCTGCATTACCACACAATCAGAGGAAGATGTTCAAAAGTATATTAGCGTTGGCGCCCGAGCCTTGTTTCTTCCACCAGGAGGAAATACCCACTCATTTTCTCCAATACCAGCGCCCAGAGATATTCCTGTTTCCTTTGTAGGCCAATGTTACGGCACAAGACCTCATATCATTGGGTGGTTAATAAGTTGTGGGATTCCAGTTCAAACATTTGGCAAAGGCTGGCCTTCAGGAGAACTATCACACCGTGAGATGAACGTAATCTATTCCCGTTCAGTTGTAAATTTAGGCTTCGGCTTTATTGGGGATTCTCCACATCTGACAGGATTAAAAGGTAGGGATTTTGAGGTTCCCCTCATGGGAAACCTCTATTTGACAACTTATAATCAAGTCCTGGAAAACTGTTTTATCCTTGGAGAAGAAATTGATTGCTATCAGAATGAAACGGACTTACTTTCAAAATTACAATATTATATAACACACCCGGATATTGCCTTAAATATAGGAGCAGCAGGAAGAAACCGGTGTTTGCTTGATCACACATGGACTAATAGATTTAAGATAATTCTAACCGTTACCGGTCTTTCTGATTCCTGTATAAATTCTCATACATAATAAGTCCATATGTTTAAAATCATGAGTGTTTTAGGTACTCGTCCAGAAGCCATAAAACTTGCACCAATAATTAAAGAATTACAAAAACATTCAGACACTCTGAAAAGTGTTGTTACCGTTACCGCTCAACATCGTCAAATGCTCGATAGCGTCCTGAGTGTCTTCGCGATAAAACCAGATTACGATATGAATATTATGGATAAAAATCAAGGGCTAACCGATATAACATGCAAAGTATTAAAAAACATAGAAGTGATCTATGAAGAAGAACAGCCTGACTTGGTTTTAGTACAGGGGGATACAACTACTGTTTTTGCCGCCTCATTGGCCGCTTATTATAGGAGAATCCCTGTGGGACACATAGAGGCGGGATTACGATCAAGTAATAAATACCAACCCTTTCCGGAAGAAATAAATCGAAGACTTACCAGTGTCATAGCGCATTTACACTTTGCGCCAACTGATGAAGCAAAAACAAATTTACTAAATGAGGGTATATGTGAAGACCTTATCTGTGTAACAGGTAATACAGTGATAGACGCCTTACTTGAAGTTGCAGCACAGGATTTCACATTTGATAACGATTTACTGAACAACATAAAAGGCAGAATGATCTTAATTACAGCGCATCGGCGAGAAAGTTTTGGAAAACCGTTCATTGATATCTGTAATGCAATCCTGACGTTAGCGAAACAATATCCGGATGTTACTTTTGTATATCCGGTACATCTCAATCCAAACGTTAGGAATATTGTATATCCCATGCTAGGCAACTTATCGAACATCATGCTTATCGAGCCGCTAGAATACATGCCTTTTGTTCACTTAATGAAACGAGCCTGTATTATCTTAACTGATTCCGGGGGCATTCAGGAAGAGTCCCCTTCCTTAAATAAACCTATCCTGATACTTCGCGAAGTCACAGAACGCCCTGAGGCTATAAAAGCGGGAAGCGCAAAACTCGTGGGCACACATTCCCAAACTATTATTCGTGAAACAACTCGTTTATTGGAGGACACACAGGAGTACGAGCGGATGATCAATATTGTAAATCCCTTTGGCGATGGAATGGCATCTCAACGAACAGTAAATTTTATTAAAAACAAATTTATGGAAAACAATAATAATACTGCAGGGAAATATTAGTTCTAATATTCAGTATAGATGATATATTGGATGAACCGCGCTAAAATGAAAAATATAAATAAGCATTTAATCTCCACCTGTAAAATATAAAAAAATCACCTCATGAAAAACTTGCACAGTCCAACAATCTCCGCCTGCCTTATCGTAAAAAACGAGGAAAGATTCCTGCCTAATTGCCTCAACAGCGTTAAGAACGCTGTTGATGAAATAGTAGTTGTTGATACAGGTTCAACTGATAATACCGTAAATATCGCAAAAGAATTTAGCGCTAAGGTGTATTTTTATTCATGGAATAATAACTATAGTGAGGCAAGAAACTATGCAATACGCCATGCTACCAAAGAGTGGATTCTTATGATCGATGCGGATGAAGAGCTTGAGCAGAATGATATTCCTGTATTGAAACAATCGATAAGTAACGATAATTATAATGGTGTTATTATTGCTATATACAGTAAAGTGAAAAGTGGGATGCACAAGTTTTATAACACACGGGTTTTTCGCCGGGAGAAGGCATTTTATAAAGGTATTATCCATGAACAAGTGGTGATTGAAGGGAAAAGGCTTCCATCGGAGATACATCTTTATCATTACGGGTATGATCTTGACGAAGATACGATGCGGAAGAAATGGCACAGAACAACTCAATTATTGGAAAAACAAATAGCGTTAAACGATAATGATAGTTTTGCATGGTTGAATCTTATCCGTAATTATTGCACACAGCAATTGTTTCGGGATGGTATTAAGACCGGAAAAGAAGCGCTAAAGAGAATTACACCCGAGGCGAATTTGCATCATTTTATAATGATTCTGTATGAAATGGCAGATTGTTATCTCAATACCGGAAATACCGCAGAAGCAAAAAAGATGTGCCACACCGCTTTAGCTAAATTAAGGGAAATGAATGTTGCGCCGGAAAATATTGATATTGTTTATACACTGGCTTGTGTGTATTTAAAAGAAGGAGATTGTAATAAAGCTATTGAATATTTTAAACATTTTTTGACATTGCGTGAGTGGTATTTGAAAAATATCAGCGATTGCCTTATGACTGATACCCTGGGATATGATTATTCCGCATATAACGGGTTGGGTTTTTGTTATGGCAGTATGGGACAGTGGGAAAAAGCGGTTGGTTTTCTGCAAAAATCGATAGTCTCAAATCCTAAATATATTACCACCTATAAAAATTTAGCTTCATGCTATTCTGCAATGGGAAA
Source organism: Candidatus Kuenenia sp. (assembly GCF_027493735.1). Taxonomy (NCBI): domain Bacteria; kingdom Pseudomonadati; phylum Planctomycetota; class Candidatus Brocadiia; order Candidatus Brocadiales; family Candidatus Brocadiaceae; genus Candidatus Kuenenia; species Candidatus Kuenenia sp. Next base: position 223,890 of record NZ_JAOSKF010000021.1, on the reverse strand, counting down.
CAATACGGACGCTATTAATACTTTATTGCGGTCAATTTCCGAAAATATCGCAGATCAGGAGATTTTTATCCGCTTGGGAGATTTATTTCTGAAACAACAGGAGTACAAACAGGCGATATCATACTATGAAAAGTATTTAAACTTGTGTCCTGAAGATAAAAATGCCTTGTTAAAAATATCTGCATGTTATGAAGAATCAGGCTATAAAGACACCGCTCAAATCGGATATAGCGCATTACAGAAGTGGAATAAATAATGCTTTTCTCTTTAGAAATAGGAAATGTTTTATGACCAAAGACCCTGAAAACAATAACCACAGGTCCACCATATCGGCATGTATGATTGTGAAGAATGAAGAAGGTTTTTTGCCCCAATGCCTTGAGAGTATAAAGGGGGCGGTTGACGAAATAATTATTGTCGATACCGGTTCTTCTGATAAAACAGTGGACATCGCAAAATCGTTTGGCGCAAAAGTATATCATCATCCATGGCGCAACAGTTTTAGCGAGGCGAGAAACTATTCTTTGGGTTATGCTACATGCGATTGGGTTTTGCAAATAGACGCGGATGAAAAACTGGAGCGGGAAGATATTCCCTTATTGCATAAGATTATTTGCAACTCCGCCTGCAATGCCTTTTATGTAGCTATCTACAGCGAGCTTCCCGGTGGATTGTCAAAACATTATTTCACAAGAATATTCCGCAAAGGGAAGGCTCATTACGAAGGAATAGTACACAATCAACTTGTGCATGAGGGTCATTCCCGTCCATCTGAAGTGCGGATGTACCACTATGGATACAATCTGTCCGCAACGAAAATGGAAAAAAAATATAAACGGACAGGGGATCTTTTACGGAAACAACTGGAAGAGAATCCTGAAAATATTTTTGCGATAGCTAATCTTGTAAGAAATTATAGAAATGAGCGCAATTATGATGAAGTGATAAAACTAGCAGAGAAAGGACTGGGAATATCTGAACCGGCTCTCGACCTCTCAACAAAAAATCAAAGGCAAAGGATCAGCATTGACCTTGCTTTCGCGCTGATGCGCAAGGATAGGCTGGACAGAGCGGAAGATGTGTGCAAAAAGGCATTGAGGGAAGATCCTGATTTTCTCGATAATTTGTTTATGTTAGGTGACATATTAAGCAGAAAAAAAGCTTTTCACGAGGCATTGGGTATTTACCGGAAATTTCTTGTCGTTAAAGAAAAAGACCGCAGATCTCCTGATTTTAATTTACTTATTGTAGATACCTATGAGTACGAACATAAGGTGTATAACAACATGGGAGATTGCTACAGAAATCTGGGTTTACGGAACGAAGCGGAAAGAGCATATAAAAGAGCAATAGAGATTTTTGATAAAGAAACACTGTGTTATTCAAGCCTCGCCCGTTTTTATTTATCACAAAACCGTTTAGATGAAGCTGCAAACGTACTTGATTCCGCAATACAATCAGGAATCGCAGATCATTTGACATTCTTATTGCTGGGTGAAATAAAAACAGTTCAAAACAAGACAATTGACGCCATAAATTCTTTTAAAATGGCAATTCAAAAGGATGAAAAAAATATAACGGCATATGCTTGCCTTATAAATGTATTAATTCAGTCAAATCAATTGGAGGAGGCGGAAGGATTGTTAAAAAAAATATCCTCCTTTTATCCACATCATATAATAGTTAAATGTATTAATGAAAAAATTAATTCCCGGCGTGGTGATAAGGATAGCGCCATTCAGTTTGTGCGTCGTATAATAGCGTCTAATCCTTCGGATAATAACGTATATTTAGAACTCGGGAATCTCTGTTTAGAGATAAATGAGTATGCGCTGGCTATTGAGGTATATGAGAAGTTTTTAAGAGGCTCTTCCGCACAGGATGCAAAAATATTAACGAATATTGCTATGTGCTACGCTGGTTTGGGACAAGTAAGACCGGCAATTGTCGGCCTGAAAGCGGCACTCGAAATAGACCCTTCTTATCAATCTGCAAGAAAGAATCTCTCTATTTTGGAGAAAAAGTGAAGGGGAATATAAGATATATTAAAATCAGATTTTTCCAGTAATAATTCTTCCATAAAATGGTTAATAATTAACCATCTTACCAACCATCCTTATAACCACAAGCACCGTCCCCAGGGAAAAGAGTACCACCGTAACGAGGGACAACGGGATACTTGGATTATTTTTGATAGTGACGAAAACCCCTGGCACTGTTTTAATATCAAGAAATGCAATCTTTGTTCCCAAAATTTCCTTTGCGTTATGTTCACCAACGGTAAGGTATATGCTTTGGGTTTCCCTGTTTTGGGTGGTGGAAAGTAGTTTTACCACGGGATAGCGATATTGGGGTGGCATGTATAAATCTACCATTCTGGTATTTTGGCCGTTTAAGGTGAAAACTTCATTTGCCTTAAGATTGTGCATCCTGTCTCCGACTTTAAGTACCACGGAAGAAACCGTATTCCCATAATCACGCAATAAGACTGCTAACGCTCCATTATTCAAAACTACGGGATTGTTATAACCGATTGTATCTTCATATTCGGCACCGTCTTTTCTTACTGAGACATAACCCGTTATTTTTTTAGGCATGCCATTTGGATAAGAACTTGTATCAAGACCTGTCACCTTCATTTCAAAGCCGCCCATGTCGGTCCATTCTTCTGAGACAGAAATTGGAGGCGATAAAGAACAATACAACCCCCCAATAAGATGTACGACCAAGGTTACTATAAAACCAACATGCATAATTGATGCCCCATATAAAGGCACTTTTTTAATCCCTCCTCTCACTTTTCGAAGGACAGAATCCGTGGTGCAGAAGAAGGCGTTTATGCCGTAAATAATGCATGCAAAAAAAAGTAGATAAAACCAGATGTGAATGGGTTTCTTATGACTGAAGAAAAAGATAATATCTTCTCCGGAAAGGCCGGAATAATGATAAGGATAAAAATTCATTATAAGACTTCCGATGATAAGGAGTCCTGTAACTGAAAATCCAATAATTATCCCTAATTTTTGGGACTTAATAAAATCATACACCTTTTTCATTTTTTCAATAGAACCTTATCTAGAAATATCCGGATTTATTATGTGGCTTGTTTACAAATTTTCGTAAAAACAAAAGAGGTTTTGCTGCATCTTAACTGAAACTGTGAGAACTTCCTATGACAAAGCTAGTGCCGATATATGTCATCATCAGTATAAAAAACCCTACGATGGCAAGCGGCGGCTTTAATTTTTTTGCTTCAGGCCAATAATCCAGGTGCAGGCAGGTTGCATAAAAAAACCATATGATAACAGACCAGACCACCTTGGCATCCCATAAAAAATAAGACCCCCATGCAACGTATCCCCACAAACCTCCGAAAATCATTGAAATGGAAAAGGCCGCCAACCCGTATCGGAACCCGGAATCTATTATTACATCATATGTTTTTTTATTTCCCTTTGCAAAATAACGTGCGATTGCTGCCGCCATAGAACTCGCCCATAATGCATAACAGAAAAATGAAAGGGGGACATGCAATGCGTACCATATGGTAAGCATTAAGGGAGGCGCAAAACTCAAACCCATTTTAAAAAAAGTGGCTGCTGCCACAAAAAAGCCGTATCCAATACCAAACAATGTCATCCGGTAAATGGGACTTTCTGCTTTGGAAAAAATAAGCAATATCATGAATGTTGCCGTGGCAAAGGCATGGAATGATTCGAATTTATTTGTAAGAGGAAAATAGCCTATCGATAGACCACGTATGGTAATAACGGCTATTTGTAAAATAACAATCCCCAACAATACAGGAAAACGTATTTTCCACCTGGTAAATCCGACAAACCAATACATCGAATACAGGCCGAAACACACCCAATATAAAACAATAGAAATCTGATTAAGTAGTAGCGCCTTTTCCATCATTGCAAATTAATTTCAACCTGTGCATTATCCCGAAGATCGTTGATCAGATCACCCATTTCAATCGCAACTAATTTTTCACGGACAGTGTCTTTGACAGCATCAAAACTTACATCTTTTGCCGGAGCGTGATTTGTAACATAAATTAAGTGATATCCAAATTCTGTTTTAACCGGCTCACTCACCTTGCCGACTTCTGTAGAAAATGCCGCGTTAGCAAAAGTTTCCACCATCACCCCATGCCTTGGGAAAGAACCGAGTTCTCCTCCCGTTTTCCCAGTAGGACATTCAGAATACTTTTTGGCCAGTTCCGCAAAGTTCGCGCCGTTATCCAGCTCTTTTTTTATCGATTCAATTTTAGCCCTTGCTTTGTCCAAATCTTCCTGCTCCTTCATTCCCTTTGTTCCTATAAGTATATGGCTTGCGGTGACCTCTTCTCCTGTAAATTCATTAATATTTTTAATGAAATAGTTTTCCAGTGTTTTATCATCAACATTATTAGTCACATAAGCATCAAGCGCCGCAGACATTCTAATTGCAGTACTTAGCTCATCAATATTGCTGCCCTGGATTTCGAGAAATTGTTCTAATGTTTTCCCTTCTGCAGCAGGATTCTTTGCTATATTTTCCCGCATTTTATTGATTTCGTTATTTACAACGTCATCAGCGACATCCAAACCTTTTTCCCGGACAAATTGCCTTAAAATTGCCTGTGTAACAAGCTGCTCAGTAATTTGTTTTTCCAAAGAGGGTATCGCCCCAGGAGGCACTTGTTTTCTGAAACGATCAAGAATTTTATCAAGATCCTTGCGGAGAATTTTTTCTTCATTTACAGAAGCAATTATTTTGTTAGGATCAGGTTTTTCTTTCTTGCCGTGAACAAACCCCATGCCATGGTCGCTTCCGGAAGTGGCGACAGCCTTCGTTTCTTGTCCTAAATTAACGTTTTTATGTATTTCTTCAAAATCTCTTTCGTTTGCCTGACTACTTAATTGCGGGACGTCCGATTCATCCTTTCCACAACCACTGACGGCAGCGAGCATTAACAATCCTGAAATAATTATAAAAGTAAAATGTTTTCCTACCATAAGAACTCCTTTTAGCCTTTTTGGAATAAAACCCAAAACGTTTATCAAAAATAAATATCCTGAATGTAATAAAACACAAAAAATCTGGTTATTCAGATCTATAAGTATTTTTTTCTTAACACTCTTTGTTTTTGTCGCAAAAACCCGATTGTCATAAGAAAATTTTAAGAGAGTAATACAAAACAATCCTATTTAAAAAAAAGTTCCTTAATATGCCTATTTCAAAAAATCTATTTTGTGTACCAAAACAAAACGAACGCCAATATAACGATAGATTAGATACCTGTTTAAATATGTACATGGGCGAGGTGGGAGTCGAACCCACACAACCGTTTAAGGTCAAAGGATTTTAAGTCCTTCGTGTCTGCCATTCCACCACTCGCCCTGTGATATGTATGTATGTGAGCGTTTGTTTTACGTGTAACTATTACAAATGCTAGAATTCGAGGGTTAAATGAATGTCTTGAAAAGCGAAGAGTTTGCAGGGGTGCTTCTTGTTTCAAGATATAAAAAAAGGCGGCACTGGGATTCGAACCCAGGATAACGGTTTTGCAAACCGTGGCCTTAGTCCACTTGGCGATGCCGCCGATAAATTCTCATAATTTCTACCAATACTGTCGGTAGTATTAAACACAGATTGTTGCATCATTGGTTTGGAAGGTTTACAACAAGTACTGCATAATTCGAACAGGTCTCAGTGGCAAATCAATTTTAGATCGGCAAAAAAGTTAATCGTATCATTAAGAAGGAGATTAGGCAAGAAATATTTATTAATTACCTTAGCACCTATAGCGAGTACGGGGTCTAGCAAAATCTACCACTCATTTTGAAGCAAACTGGTATTTTTCGGTTAATAAACCAAAGTGTATACTTGGTGTTAAATAAGAAACCGCACTGACATTTTTCATAGATTCCTGCATTTTTAAATTAAAGTGGTCGGGTTGTTTGTTGCACGTTTGTTGAGAATTTTCGGATACCGTTAGTCTTTTTTCATGTTGCATACATTCTGAGACGAGAAGACGGTCTTTTGATAAAGAAATAAGATATTTCACCAAGGCATCCAATTCGTTGGTGCTAAGTTTTTCCTCGAATCCCGGCATTTTATTTTTCGTACCATAGAATTTTTTATCGTCCGGGTTTTTAATGAAACCCTTTAACCACTCTTCCGATAAGTAATCGGTTAAATTAGGCGCAATCTTTATTGCATTTTTATCGCCTATGGGATGGCAGATAGCACAATTGCCTTTAAGGGTTAATTCTCTGCCCCTTTCAAGGCTATCTGTGTTTGTATTGAGTAAATTTCCCGATTGGCTTAATAAAAACTCTGTAATGTCCCACACTGACCCTTCCGGGAGTTTTATCGCCGGCATCACACCGGACTCTCCGAAATATTTTTTATCTCTGGGATTTTTGAGTAACCCAAACAACCACTCCCGTGATCCAAAGTTGGTAAAATCAGGGGCGTTATCCCCCCCTATTCCTTTTAACTTGTGGCATCCATTACAATTTTGCTTAAAAATTTTTTCCCCTAAATAAATAGGGTCATTCAGGAAAATAGACATCCCTCCTTCCGGATGAATGCCTTTTTTTGCGAGAACGACTGCCCTAGCGGCCTGAATTTCAGCGTCTTCACGCTGATGAATAATATGAATATCATGTGCATCATGATGCATTGCAAGGACGGTCAATGCAATTGCCCCTGCCATTCCAGAAGAGACCGTTGCAAAGAAAGGAATCCTTTTGGCGGGAGAATTTGAAGGTGTTCTATCTATGAACGGCAAAACAAGGAGAAATACAAGACCAATCATTGGTACGATAACGGTACCTACAATCAGGAGATTTCCCTGACAGTATTTTAATAGCTGAAATAAGAATAAAAAATACCATTCTGGTCTGGCAAGATAATTGGATGCCGGGTCAGCCGGCGCCTGAAGTTCTGCCCCCCCTTTCCAAAAAACCCATACTGCCAGAACAGCATAAATGATCATGGCAAATACGATATCTTTAAACACCTGATCCGGCCAAAAAGGGTCAACCCGCTCCTTTAACAGCTTTTCACTTATTTTCCAATGAGGAGTTACACCATGCTTGCGAAACAGAGCGACATGGACAAAAAGAAAAAATACCAGCGAAATTGGCAATATGAATACATGAAGTGTAAAAAACCGTGTAAGGGTGAAATTACCATAATCAGATCCGCCTTGGTGCAGCACTTTAATGTACTCGCCAATTACAGGGATAGTTCCCATGATATTGGTAGCAACCTGCGTGGCCCAGTATCCTTTTTGATCCCATGGCAAAAGATATCCGGTCAACCCAAATCCCATGAGAAAAACAAGAAGAAAGACCCCGGTAATCCAGTTAAGTTCGCGTGGTTTTTTATATGCGCCATAAATAAACACCTGGAAGAAATGAACAATGGCTAAAATTATCATTGCGCTTGAACCAAAATGATGGACGCCCCTTACAAACCAGCCAAAGGAGGTTTGTTCCTGTATATAGTAAACGCTTCCCCATGCTGTCGTCGAAGAAGGGGAATAAAAACTGGCCATTACTATCCCGGTTATCGCCTGAAGCATGAAAAGGAATATTAATCCACTGCCAAAAACATATGTCCACCGTGCGCCGCCATGCACAGGTTCATCCAAGGCGGTTTTAAGCAACGTGTTTAAGCCGGTTCTATTATCAATCCATTCGTAAAATTTATTTGCCATAGTGCGGTTCTGCCTTATCTTAAATATCTTAGGTTATATTTTTATAATCAACGAAAACAGTATTGTTTTCAACTTTTGTCCGATAACTGTACATGCCGCGAGGAGCAGGTCCGGATATTGTTTTGCCATTTACATCGAAGACACCCTCATGACATGGACACAAAAATCGGGAAACATCATTTGCCCAGTCTATACCACAACCAAGATGGGGGCAATTTGTTGAAAACACCTTTAATGAATCATCTTTTTGCCTTATAACCCACACAGATCCCATCACCAATCCTTCAAAGATATTCCACGCATCCATCTTCGAAGAGGTCACCGCCACTTTTTTAGGGATACCGACGGGAAAGTCATCGAGCTTGCCAATACCAATGAAATCTTCAGTCCCATAGACGGTTTCTTTCAGCCATGGATGGATTATCAATCCTATTATTGGAGCTAGTATGCCTGCAACAAGTGTTCCACCCAAAATATTCGAAATAATCTTCAAAAAACTTCTTCTGCTCTTTTCCATTCTTTATTTTCCTTTGTCTTTCCGGAAGTACTATTATGAGATCATGTCTAATAACTTTTAGTCCTTCATGTTATGTGCGATGCATAAGATTGTTTCATAAAATAATCACTGTCGCAGCTTTCGGGGAAGGATATGGTTGTTTTTATTGCCTTTTCATAAAAAGCGTTCATTTTATTTATTTACGCTCGCAAATCAATGCTAAATTTTTAAAAATGAAAATTAAATTTTATCACAAACGATATTTCCTTTGAAACTTATTTTAAAGGAAACGAAAATGCGATGGTGATATTATTCTTTACTTTCAAAGCGCCTAGTAATGCCTTGTATGGTTTTATGCCATACTCTTTTTGCATCAAATCAACAGACCCTTTCAGGATGCTTTCAACCGTTAATTCGCAGTCAAATTCGATAGTATTTGTAACGCCATGCAAGGTTAATTCTCCAGTGGTATGGTAACCGACATTGTTTTTACCAACACCCGTCGATTGGAAGCTTATTGTCGGATATTTTTCTGAATGAAGCACATCGTTATTTGTAGCCTCTTCAATTTCCGATTTATCCTTTTCTTTTAATGTATCATTTTGTTGCTGGCCATTCTTCATTGCACAGACTACTTTTAATGCGTTTGCCGGTATTGTCACATTTATTGTTGCGGATGAAAGGTCATCGGAGGGGATATTTAAATCAACTTTGAAACGAGTTACATCCAGCAATAAATCATGCGCAACGGTGCTTAACATTCCTTCCTTAAAAGTATAAACCTGTATTTTGCCTGTATTTTCATCAAAAGAATATGTACCTGCTTTTATCGCCATGTCTTTCTCCTCTACCGAACATTAGCAAACCGAATCCGTCTTAAAACAACCTAAAACCAGTAATATCAAACTTATATTCCTGATTTTTCATTTTTTTTAAAATTATTCTCTGCGTAATTTGGAGTAAAAAAACAATATTCATCGTGTTTGAGCTGGTACACACTTATTTAAATCTTCCTTCATATTCATTACGGCATTCTGCGCGGCTTCTTTCCATGTTTGTGCGCCATATTTATCTTTCCAACTTCGGTTATTATATGCGTAGAGGATGGAACGGGAAGCATTGATAATTGCTCCGTAGCCGTCTGAATTGAAACAATTTTTTATATCTTCCGCTGTCGCCCCCTGGGATCCATAGCCTGGAATAAGCAAGTAAGCATTGGGCATTGTTTTTCGCAATATCAAGATATCTTCAGGGTATGTGGCGCCGACAACGGCGCCTATTGCACTATATCCATATGTTCCAATTGACCGACTTCCCCATGTATGAATTTTTTCTGCAATTATTTGATGCAGCTTTTTTGTGCCGCACAAAAGGTCTTGAAATTCAACAGAGGAGGGATTGGAGGTTTTTGCCAGTACAAATATGCCTTTATCGTATGTTTCCGCGTTTTTTATAAAAGGGAGTATACTATCCACTCCCAATAAAGGATTAACCGTGATGGCGTCCGATTGGAAAGCAATTTGGGTGGTGTTGTTTATCGAAACCTGTCCAATATGAGCATTTGCATATGCAGCAGCCGTATTGGGAACATCGCCTCTTTTAACATCGCCAATGACAATAAGCCCCTTTTGCTTTGCATAATGAATAGTTTCTGCGTATGACCAAATACCCTGCCAGCCATAAAGCTCATAAAATGCAATTTGCAGCTTTACAATACCCACCAAATGTTCCAGAGTGTCAATGACTTGTTTATTAAACTCCAGAATAACGTTTGCTGCATATTTAAACGCGTCATCCTGCAATTTTGAAAATTGTTGCTTAATAGACTCGGGTATGAGGTCAAAGTGAGGATCTAATCCTACCACCACACAACAGTTTTTTTTCTGTATGGCAGTTGTTAATTTATCTGAAAAATTTGCTTTACGGTTTATTGCTATCGCCACATCGAATGTCCTTAAACAGCAGAAATAGATGTAAATAATTAAAGCATTAAAAAGTTCTTAAGAAGCTTTGGACCTTCTTCGGTGAGAAAAGATTCCGGATGGAACTGGACCCCTTCCAGTAAATGAACCTTATGCCGAATCCCCATAATTTCATCGTTGTCGGCTCTTGCAGTAATTTCAAAGCAATCCGGCAGAGAATCTTCTTTCACAATGAGCGAGTGATAACGTGTGGCCATAAACGGATTGGAAAGTCCCTTATAAATAGTCTTGCCATCATGGATGATCATTGAGGTCTTTCCATGCATAAGCCTTCGCGCACGAATAATATCTGCACCATATGTATAAGCGATGCATTGATGCCCTAAACAAACCCCCAGTATAGGTATTTTACCGGAGAAATACCGTATGATATCATTTGATATGCCTGCTTCTTTAGGAGTACATGGTCCAGGTGAAATAATAATATGCGATGGGGTTTCTTTTTCGATCTTATCAAGACTTATTTTATCGTTTCTAAAAACTTCCATTTTTTCGCCAAAAGCACCTATTTGCTGTACGAGATTATAGGTGAAAGAATCGTAATTGTCAACAATGATGACCATGATTTCCGTTTGTCCTCAGACTGATACTATAAAATGAAATATTGAATAGCAAAAAAGTTTTTAAGTACAGTTTAAATAAGCGATTAGATAATACCTGCAGTTAACGCTGCAAATGCAAAAACAACTTGACAATATGACATTTTTTGTTAAAATTTAAAAATTATAGACGTTGCAATATATTAATGTATGCTTTCATAGGTTGCTGTAGTTTCGCCGTTTCAGGCTTACTAAGAGTCCTAAATAGGAAGACAGCTTCAGATAAAAGTGGGTTATACCCACTTTTTTTTTTAATATTCATGATTATGTCCTTATATTGATTATAGTAAGAAGATTGAGAAATTTATAGTTAATAATTTTTGGACTATGCATATTTATTAATGGTTTCGCATTGACAAAGTAAAAATATACCAATTAGAAATATATTGTGTCAATAATGTTAAGTATTTAATGTTTTTGTGTCTAAATATACTTTATAAAAAAATTTGCATCAATGAGCAGTGTTTATTATTGATTATTTTCTAAATTTCATTTTAGATAAAATGGTATGGACAAAGAAAATTTACTCCGTTTAGTGGATAGTTTGCATAGAGACAAGGAAATTGCAAAGGAAGTAGTGTTTCAGGGCATTGAAGCTGCCTTAATTACCGCAGCAAAGAAGCATTTCAGGTCACAGGAAGCCGTTTCCATACAGATAGATAGAAAAACAGGGGAAATAGTGGCTATGGAAGGAGACCGCAAAATAGACCCTTCTGAATTAGGTAGGATCACTGCCCAAACAGCCAAGCAGGTCATTATTCAAAAGATTAGGGAGGCAGAGAGGGATGTGATTTTCGAAGATTTTTGCAAGAGGAAAGGGGTAATTGTTAGCGGTAAGGTGCAAAGGTTCGAAGGGGCTACTATGATTGTAAATTTAGGCAAAACAGAAGGTGTTTTACAAAAATCGGAACAAACGGCCAATGAACATTATACCATAGGAGAACGGGTTCGGGCAGTTATTCTTGATGTAAAAAAAGTGGGAACACGTGTAAAAATAACACTGTCGAGAACTCATCCCGATTTTGTTCGAAAGCTTTTTGAATTAGAAGTGCCGGAAATTGCTGAAAATACTATCGAAATTAAAGCACTGGCAAGAGAAGCAGGCCAGAGGTCAAAGATTGCCGTTGCTTCAAGTGATGAGAATGTAGATTGTGTAGGCGCGTGTGTTGGAATGCGCGGGTCCCGTATCAAGAATATTGTTGATGAGTTGAATGGCGAAAAAATTGATATTATCCGGTGGAGCGAGGAGCCGGAATTGTTATTACCCAATGCTTTGAAGCCTGCGGAAGTTTCGGGAATAATTTTATCTCCCGAAAATCGAACGGCTACAATCGTTGTTCCAAATGATCAGCTTTCTTTAGCGATAGGGAAAAGGGGGCAAAATGTGCGCCTTGCTTCAAGACTGACTGAATGGAATATTGATATCATTACCGACGCAGAATTTGAAAAAAGGCAAAAAGCCGACGATCTTGAACTTGCAGAAGTTGCCGACGCAAATAATGTTTCTACTAATGACCTCTCGGGGAAAAATGTTGCTGCCACGAATTCTGAATATAACGACAATGTCGAATCAAAGAGTTAATAATGAGGAAATAAATTTATTTTTTGGGTAATTGTTTTTGGGAATTTAAATGGGAAAAGTTAGAATTAGTTCGCTTGCAAAAGAGTTAGGCATTAAAAGTAACAACTTAATTGATAAATGCCATGAGAAAGGGTTAACGCATATCAAACACCATGCGAACACCCTTGATCCTGAACAAGTTGAAATGCTAAAAAAACTGTTCCGGCGAACTCCAAATGATTCGGCTACAAAAAAGGAACTTAAAGTTAAAGAGGCCATTAAGGTTGATGTAAAAGAACAAAAACGAGAAGATAAGACTATATCGCAGGAAGATAAAGAAATCAAAGCTGTTCAACCAGACAAAATTGTTAGATTTCACAAAAGCACACCTCGGCAAAAGCAATCCACGAAAGTTGCACCTTCAAAAGTATTTTGGAAGAAGAAGCAGGTTGGTGGCCCTTCACATCAAAAAAACAAGGGATGGCGTGAAAGATATGTAGAAGTTAAAAAACCTGTAGTTAAAGAACGAGAGTCGCGTGTGATTATGGAGACGCCAATTACGGTAAAGGATATATCATCTAAATTAGGAATTCGTGCAAATGAAATTATAACAAAATTGTTGCTCGAGCATAATGTACGCGCAACAATAAATCAAATCTTAAGCGAAGAAATAGTGCAATTATTAGGCTTGGAGTATAACGTAGAAATAGAAATTAAGAAAAAAGAGGCTTCGGAAGAATACGATTTCGTTGCGGATCAAGTATCCGCAAGAGAGGAAGATAAAGTACTTCGTGCGCCAATAGTTACCTTTTTGGGACATGTTGACCACGGAAAAACATCGTTACTGGATTGTATTCGCAAGACGAAAGTTGCAGAAGGGGAGGTAGGCGGAATTACGCAACATATAGGCGCACACAAAGTGGAAACAAATGGCAAGCACGTTGTGTTTCTAGATACGCCAGGACATGAAGCTTTTACCGCAATGAGGGCGAGAGGTGCAAATGTCACAGACGTAGTAGTCCTTGTGGTTGCAGCAGATGATGGAGTGATGCCCCAGACAGAAGAGGCCATTAATCATGCTAAGGCGGCCAATGTACCAATAATTGTTGCAATTAATAAAATTGATAAGCCAAGTGCAAATACTTTGCGAGTTAAGCAACAGCTTTCTAATTTAGATTTGATACCTGAAGAATGGAGTGGAAAAACCCCATTCGTGGAGACTTCTGCAATAACTGGAGCAGGGATTGATACATTATTTGAATTGCTTTGGTTGGAATCGGAAATACTTGAATTAAAGGCTATACCAAAGAATCCTGCAAGGGGCGTTGTCCTGGAGGCCCATCTTAGTGAGGGAAGAGGCGTTGTCGCGAATGTAATCATTCAAGACGGAACTTTGCATCAGGGCGATATTATTCTTTGCGGAAGGACATATGGCAGGGCCCGTCTTTTAATTGATGATAAAGGGAAAGAGATAAAAGAAACAGGCCCAGCCTCGCCGGTTTCAATTTCTGATTTTTCTGATATCCCTGAGGCAGGTGATAAGTTTTATGTAGTGAGCGATATACAAAAAGCCAGAGAAATTGCCTTGGAGAAAAGAAACAAAGACAGGGAAACTTCGCTTGCAAAACATCAACATATTACCCTGGATAATCTTTATTCCATGATTGCAGATGGTAATGTGAAAGAAATCAAAATAATCTTAAAGGCCGATTACAAAGGCTCTGTTGAAGTATTGAAGAAGGCCCTGGATGCGCTGTCTACGAGTGAAATTAAGGTGAGGATTTTACATAGTGCTGTTGGTGGCATTACAGAGTCTGATGTACTTCTGGCAGACGCGTCTGATGCGTTAATTATCGGTTTTTATGTAACCGCAGAAGAAAAAGCGCGTTTACTGGCAGAAGAAAAAGGCGTGGAGATCAGGCTTTATAAGATTATTTATGATGCAACTAACGAAATAAAGGCTGCAATGGAAGGAATGCTGGAACCTGAAAAAAAGGAAGTGGTATTAGGTTATGTTGAAATCAGACAGGTGTACAATATTTCCAAATACGGTAATATTGCAGGATGTTACGTAAAATCTGGTAAAATTACAAGAAATTCACTTGTTCGTTTGATTCGCGAAAATATTATTATTTATGATGGAAAGTTAGAGTCATTAAAAGTCATGAAAGACGATGTAAGAGAGGTGAAAGCTGGATTCGAGTGTGGTTTAAAAATAGCCAATTTCAATGATATCAAAGTTGGTGATATCGTTGAGGCATACGAAATACAAAAAGATTGCCAGAACCCTTTCTGTATAACAAAAAATATTTTACAAATTTTTAGCGTATGTTTATTATATTTGTGTCGTAAAAGACAGTAAAATCAAAAAACACTTGTATCTTGCGACTTGAATACGGAGGATGATATCTCGTATGTGTTTTTTTAAGGATGCTATGCTTTCGTTAAACACTAAGCCAAATTCTTGTTGTCAAATGAAAGAAAGCAATATTTATCCAAGGTTACACAATAACTAAATTAATTTTAAAAAGAGAGTATATTTTGTTTGTATTTTAAAATAATTAATATCAACAATTAAATCAATTTTACCCATGCAGCGCTATGAATTTGGAATTTTACAAATCTGACGATACCATAGTTGGTTTGTTGTGTGTACAATTGATTCTCCGTAATGCGAGAACTTTAAAAGAAAAACGACGTGTCATAAAAAGCTTAAAAGATCGTGTAAAAAATAATTTTAATGTCTCAATATCGGAAACAGGTGTATTGGATAATTGTCAGTATTCTAACCTGGGAATTGCGATGGTGGGAAACGACAGACAGTACATAAACAGCACTCTTTCCAATTTAATTAATATGTTTGAATGTGCATCCTCATTTGAACTTGCCGGATACCGTATGGAATTTATGTATTCCAAGTCGTAATAAAATGTTTCGTGGGAGTTTATTTTTATAAAAGGCGGGTTGATTACTACGGCTTATGTCTAAAAGAAGAGCGGAAAGACTATCTGAATTTATTAAACAGGAAGTAAGTAAAATTATACTTTATAAAGTAAAAGATCCAAGACTGAGCTTTATAACAGTAACCGAGGTGGATATATCAGCAGATTTGAAAAATGTAAAGGTCTATGTTTCTGTGCTTGGTAACGAATTGGAGCGGAAAAATACTATGTGTGGGCTGGATCATGCCAAAGGATTTATACAGACGGAATTGGGGTCTTGTTTGCGAATAAAATATACCCCTCACTTGAAATTTTGCCTGGATGAATTAACTGAAAAACGTAATCGTATCTTAAAAATTATTGACGAAGCTGTTCGTGGAAGTTCTGTAATTGAAAAGAATGGATCGGAAGAATGAAAACATTAAATTTTGGTTTGCCGAAAGGCAGTTTGCAAGAATCTACTATTGACATGATGAAAAAAGCGGGCTATACGGTTCGCGTCAATTCTAGGTCATATTACCCCACAATTGATGATGATGAAATAACTATAAGATTAATTAGGCCGCAGGACATGTCAAGGTTTGTGGAAAAAGGTATTATTGATGCGGGTCTAACGGGCGCTGACTGGGTAAAAGAGGCAGGTTCCGACGTTAAAGTAGTGGTGAACCTTGTCTATGCGAAACAACAACTCACAAAGGTCAAATGGGTATTGGCCGTTCCGGAGGATTCAGAAATAAGGTCTGTGCAGGATCTAAATAATAAAAGCATTGCTACGGAGTTGGTTAATGTTACCAGACAATATCTTGCGGAGAAAGGAATTGTCGCTGATATTGAATTTTCTCATGGTGCAACAGAAGCAAAGGCGCCTGCTTTGGTTGATGCGATCGTAGAGCTTACCGAAACAGGCAGCAGTCTCAGGGCTAATAAACTTCGAATAATAGATACAATTATGGAGTCGGCAACCCAGCTTATCACTAATCACCAGTCATGGAAAGATGATTGGAAACGCACAAAAATAGAAAATCTTGCCATGCTTTTTGAAGGAGCAATCATTGCACGTGAAAAAGTTGGATTAAAAATGAATGTACCTGGAGATTCCCTGGAAAAGGTATTAAAACAATTGCCTGCACTGAGGAAACCCACGGTCTCGACCTTAAGCGAAGGTGCCGGCTATGCGGTTGAAACAATGGTAGATCAAAGCATCGCGAGAAACATTATTCCGGCATTAATTAGGGCAGGGGCTGAAGGAATTATTGAATATCCATTAAATAAAGTAATACTTTAACGACCCGTAACTATTTAACCAATTGAAGTATTATAGCACCATCATGCCACTTTCCCTGCACTTAATAGTCGCTATTTTTTAAAGAAGGCTCGATACGGACAATCGGTAGCTTTATACGGATTCGTCGTATAGCGTATTTTCCATTAGGTAGAGGTATTGCTTCGCCAGTAGTTACTTGCTATTTTATTTAAAGCTTGCAAAGTGTAAAAAGAAATATGAAATGTTTTGTAAATCATTTACCATTATTGTTTTATCCGTAATTATCTTCTTTCTGGAGTTTTTGGGATGTAGTAATGTTACCATTAGGAAAAATTCTCCCACATCCGGAGAAGGGGTATTTCTACACTTAAAAAGAATGGAAGATGCGTTTTCCTACTTTAGTGCGGGGTACTTTTTTTTACTAGAGAGAAATTGGGAAATGGCTGCTGATAATTTTGAAAAGGCGAATGAAATAGACCCCAATTCTGAGAGGGTCATAAAGCATTTGGCTACCTGTTATTTTCAATTAGGCAAGAATGAAAAAGCTATAAATGCCCTCGAAAAACTTGCGAATCAAACCCCACAGGAATTCAGCCTTCATTACACACTGGCCACTCTCTACGAAGCAGTTGACAGAAAGAAAGAGGCAATTTCGGAATATGAATATGCCAGAAAATGTAAAATTACCAAACTGGACGAAGTTTTTCTGGCAGACTCCCTCTATCGGCTTGCAAATATTTATATAGAACTGGGCATGATAGAAAAAAGTGCGGAGTGTTTTAAAACCATGTTTAATATGAACATTATTGCCCGCCCGGCAAAGTTTCATTATGAAATTGGGTTAAAATACTTTGAGAAAAACATTGTTGATATGGCGCTGGAACATTTTTTGAAAGCAAAAAAATATGATCCGGAACTAACTTTTTCGAGTTTTTATATAACACTATGTTATGATATTTTAAATGATCATGATACTGCTGTTGAAGAAGCGAAGGAATTTCTTCTTAAAGAACCTGAAAACTGGATAATGCGCCTTACACTCTCTGAAATTTATGAGAAATTGGGAAAAAAAACGGAAAGAAATGGAGAAATAGAAAAAATTAAGGAAATTCTCGAAAACAACATAGAGATAGGCAGCAGGAATCCAAGAGAATATTTTTTACTCTGTCAGATATATAGCAGCCAGAATAACATTGACGAAGCGACAAAAACAATTGAAAAAATGAGATTGTTACCATTAGAAGCAGAAACAGAAAAAGATGTTCACTTTATGTTGGCCAATCTTTATTACCAATGTCAAAAATATGATACGGTGGAAAAAGAATTGCGTTTGGCCATAAAGATAGACCCTGATTTTCACGAAGCCAATAATTTCCTTGGATATTTTTTTGCGGAAAATAACAGAAATATTGACGAGGCAATTACATTAATCAATAGAGCCCTTGACTCTCAACCAAAAAATGGCGCGTATCTTGATAGCTTGGGTTGGGCATACTATAAAAAAGCGCAAATAGAAGAAAGAGATGATTATTTATTCATGGCGCTTCAAAAGCTGGAAGAGGCGATTAAACTATTGGAAGATCCGTATATTTTTGAGCATCTGGGAGACGTGAATTATAGCCTGGGCAGTTGGTACGATGCGTTGGGCGCGTGGGAAAAGGCAAAGGTATTGTATGAAAAAACACACGTCTATGAAAAACAATTGGAAAATGTAACACATAAAATTGACAAAATAAAACGTCTCATTTCTTTAGAAAAAAACAGTACAAAAATAATAAAACATCATTTAAAGAAAAAAATATAGTTTGAAAAATTAAATTCTATGTATTTAAGTGGGGAATAATACACTTGGCAGGACATTCACATTGGGCTGGGATAAAACATAAAAAAAGCATTGCTGATGCTAAAAGAGGCAAGGTGTTTTCTAAAATATCCAGGATGATTACTATCGCTGTCAAAAAAGGTGGTAGCGACCCTAATATGAACCCGAAACTGGAACTTGCAATAAGTAAGGCGCGGATGGCAAATATGCCGAAAGACAACATAGAGCGTGCGATACAAAAAGGTATCGGAACGGGAGGCGATAATATCGAATTGCAAGAATGCTTGTTTGAAGGGTATGGGCCAAATGGAATAGCAATAATGATGGATGCGTTAACCGATAATAAAAACAGAACCGTGCCAGAACTAAGAAAACTATTTGAAAAGTTTGGCGGCAATATGGGTGAAACAGGTTGCGTTTCCTGGATGTTTGAAAAAAAAGGCATTATATTGGTGAACAATAATGTGTGCGTAGAAGATGAATTTATGATGCTGGTGTTAGATGCGGGTGCAGAGGATTTGCAAACAGTGAGGGAGTATTATCAAGTGTTATGTGCTCAAACTGATTTGGATGCAGTTAAAAAAGCTATTGAAACTCAAAATATAACCATAGAGAATGCAGAAACAAGCTGGTTGGCAAATAATACTATAGAGGTGGAAGGAGAAGCATATCGAAAAGCGCTTCAGCTTATAGAGGCGCTAGAGGATCATGATGATGTAAATAGTGTTTACTCTAATCTGAACTTTGCACAAGAATTTTTTGAGGCTGAAAAGTAAACGCTTTCCCAAAAGTATAAATTTTGTTTTTTTGAAAGTTGAGGTGTGTTGCTTTTGCACATGGATGGAAAAAGCACACGGGAATTTAGTAGTACTTACTGTGCATAATTATACTACGCACTCTACAAACGATGGGCAAAATCATTTACGCGGGTAATTCATCTGGTGAAAAATCTTACTCTTTATCACCACTGAGGGAAATATCCTTCTTTTTTAAATTTAGTAACTCAAGAACTTGTTCTCCATCAAGGACTTCGCACTCTTCGAGTTTTTTTATCAATACATTAAGCTTACCCCGGTTGTCCTGAATTAATTTTCTCGATTTTTCGTAACATTCATTAATGATTTTTGTCACTTCTTCATCAATTGTAACAGCGGTTTTTTCACTGTATTCCTTTTCCTGAACAAGATCATGACCTAGGAAAATATTACCAGATTGCCTGCCAAAAGTCTGAGGGCCTATTTTCTTACTCATACCAAATCGGCAAACATAATTTCTTGCTAGTTTTGATACCTTTTCAATATCATTTTGGGCACCTGTTGAAATTTCATCTAAAATAATTTCTTCGGCGGCCCTACCCCCAAGCAAGACACAGATATTTTCCAACAATTCAGACTCCGTTGTTAAATACTTATCTTCTATCGGCAATTGCATGGTATATCCCAAAGCAGCTGTTCCTCTGGGAATTATGGAGACTTTATGTACTGGATCGGTTTTGGGCAACATAGCAGCAATAAGAGTATGGCCAGATTCGTGTATAGCAACAGTTTTTTTCTCTGCTTCACTCATAATCCTGCTCTTTCGTTCAGGTCCGGCCAAAACTCTGTCAATTGCAGCTTCCAGATCTTCCATCCCAACAGAATTTTTATTGTGCCTTGCCGCAAGAAGTGCTGATTCATTAATAACGTTTGCTAAATCGGCTCCGGTAAAACCGGGCGTGCGTTTTGCTATCGTTTTAAAACTAACATCCGGATCTATTTTTACACTTTTTGCATGGACTGCCAAAACAGCTTCTCTTCCAGAAAGATCAGGCCTGTCGATCGTTATTTGGCGGTCAAAGCGCCCTGGACGTAATAAGGCGTTATCTAAAACATCCGGTCGATTTGTTGCCGCAATAATGATTATGCCCTTTTGTGAGTTAAAACCATCCATTTCTGCCAAAAGCTGGTTTAAGGTTTGTTCCCGTTCATCGTGCCCCCCGCCAAGCCCCGCTCCCCTTTGCCGACCCACACTATCAATTTCATCGATAAAAACAATACATGGCGCCTTTTCCTTTGCCTGCTCAAACATATCCCGCACACGGGCAGCGCCCATGCCGACGAACATCTCAACAAAATCCGAACCGCTGATAGAAAAAAAATGTACCCCGGCTTCTCCCGCAACTGCTTTTGCAAGAAGTGTCTTTCCCGTGCCTGGAGACCCTATCAGGAGAACACCTTTGGGAATTTTCCCCCCCAATTTTTGAAATCGATCGGGATAAGCAAGAAAATCCTTAATTTCCTTTAATTCTTCTTTTGCTTCATCGCATCCGGCGACGTCGGCAAAGGTTATTTTTTGTGTGCCATTATCAGAATAAAGTTTGACTTTTGCTTTGCCAAAAGACATGAAAGGGGAACCCATACCGCTAAATTTCTTTAATAACAAAAACCAGACAAGCGTCATAACACCGAAAGGTATAATCCACCACATAATCATGCTTTTTAGAAAATTATTTTCCGGTGCACCTTTAAAACGTACTTTTTGTTCCTCAAGTTCATTCACCAACGCCTGGTCTTGTATAGGAACAGTAAAAAACGCAATCTTGTCTTCTTCACCACCTTCAGCGGAAAGTTTTTTATAATAACCTCGAATAATATTCTGGCCCACGGTGCACTCGGATATATAACCATTCTTAAGATAGAGTCTAAACTGGCTATAAGACACTTCTTCTGCTTTTGGAGAAAAAAACATCTGTGCCAGATATACAATAGCAAAGAAAAGGAGGATGTAACCAAGGGAAAAAGACCGCCTTTTGTTATTTTTCATGGAATGTTTATCTTTGATCATGTAATTAATAAAATAAAATATAAATATTCAAAAAAGATAGACAGAACAATGAATTATATTAGAAAATATGTCTATTGTCAAAATTTAAATCCCTGCTTCCGGGGATGATATCAAAGTCTCGTTTAAAAAAACAGATATGCCAAAGGCAGGTGAAAGGGTCAGCGGTGAATAGAATAAAAATTGGCGAATATACATGGACTGGATTTTAAGACCTGTATAGTATTTAAGTATAGCCGCTGATGAGGGCAGATTTAAAAAAACGCATACTGCCTGTCAATTCAGGTATATGATTCGCTATTTAATGCTGGTGGGTAAATAAAAAACTTGACTTATCGCCTGTTTCATACCTATAATATCGCCACTGCATTAGTGATGTATCAATGTAAAATTAATGGGGCAGATAGCTCAGTTGGTAGAGCACAGGACTGAAAATCCTGGTGTCGACGGTTCGATCCCGTCTCTGCCCACCACTTACAATCCTTCAAAGATCTCCCGCATTTAGCACCCCTCCATATCTTGCGAACACAGCAATACAAGAAAGCAACGTTTTTCCTATTGCAAGTTTTTTGTAACTATTCAGTGTAAACATTACATGAATCCCGGCGGGTTCATGTTTGCAACCGTTCGTCGTGAGCTCAGCCGAACGGTTACAAGCCTGAACCCGCGAATGTAGTTCCAGTACCATTACGTTCCCAAACAGATACTTCACTATGTTCAGTACAAGGTTTGGGAACGAGTTACGCTCTGATCTCCGGTAGTTTAATAAATTACGCTGAATAGTTACAGTTTTTTACAAAAACACAAATATACGGTATAGTATTACCTTATACAAATACAATGGAAATCGTGGCAACATTTCTGGAAAAGCAACGTATCTTTAAAATACCTTTCGATAAATTTCACTCTCAAAAAGTCATTCTTTTATAGTTTTATAAAATTAATTATTTTCAGGAAGCAAAGGAAAATGAAAAAAAGTCTATTTGTTTTATTATTTTATACAATGATAATTTTTGCAGGCAGTGTCTCCGCAAATACATTTACATTGGGAGCGCCGGCAAATGCTGTGACAAAACGGGCAAATCAGCAAACCAGTGATTTTATATATAAGGAGTTTGAAGAGTTTGTTAAGGTAATAAAGGCGCTGCAGGAAAAGTATGTTGAAGAATTGGATATTAACACTATTTTTACAAACGCATACCGTGGAATGATGTCGGAGTTGGATCCCTTCAGTCAATATATAAGTCCCGAAGAATTAGAAGAGCTTAAGATCGAAACGGAAGGGGAGTTTGAAGGTTTAGGTATCGAAGTAATTGTCAGGCATGGGCTAATAACCGTAATAACCCCCATACTCGATTCTCCAGCATTCAAGGCAGGGATATTGGTAGGAGATCGCATTCTCAAGGTTGATGGCATACCAACCAAAGACATAGCTATTCGTGAAACCGTAAAACTCCTTCGGGGGAAGCCGGGCACAACAACAACCCTTACTGTTTTGCATGAGGGAGAATCTATGCCGGTGGATATTACAATACAGCGGGCAAAGATCCATGTAAACAGTATAAGAGACGTAAAAATGGTGGATGAAACGGAGAAGATTGGCTACTTAGCTCTGATAAATTTTCAGGAAAACACCGTTGATGATCTGGATAAAACAGTGAAAGAATTATTGAAGCAAGGCATGGAAGGTTTAATATTGGACTTGCGATTTAACCCTGGAGGATTGTTGAGCGCCGCCGTGGGTGTTTCTGACAGATTTTTAAAAAAGGGCGTTATTGTTTCAACCCGAGGCAGAGGTCCTGACCAAAACATTCTGTACCGCGCCCGCAGAAGCGGCTCCTATCCTGATTTCCCGCTGGTAGTACTGGTAAATAACGGAAGCGCCAGCGCATCTGAAATTGTCGCCGGAGCGATAAAGGATAATAAACGCGGTTTGCTGGTAGGCATGAAAACATTTGGCAAAGGATCTGTGCAGAGCCTGGTTCCAATACGCGAAGGCAATGCCGCCTTAAAACTAACGACCGCCAAATATTATACGCCATCGGGAGAATGTATCCACGAAAAAGGGATTGAACCCGATATTGAAATTCCGCTTGATTTTTCCCAGATGAGGGAATTGCAGGTAGAATTGTCAGCGGCGAAAATAGGCAGGAAAGCGGCTGATAAGGAAAAAGAACCCCCTCTCTTCAAAGATTTGCAACTCGAAAAGGCAATAGAGGTAATAAAAGGCATGGAAACTGACGGGAAATAAAATAACTAATAAGAGAATGGGCATTAATTCATGGATTTTTACTACAGGCAAGAGGGCATACCTGCTTTTTTCTCCAATTTAGGGAGAATACGTTTCTCAAAAGACTAAAGTGTTACCATTGTTTCTATTGCCAATCCCATCCCTCAATTATTTTATGGTGTTGATAATCTGTGCGGTCATAACGAAGGGGGGTAATGGAGATATACCCGTCACGAAGCGCACTCAGGTCGGTTCCTTCTTCATGGTATTTGGATTTATCTGCTCCTGTCAACCAGTAATAAGCCCTGCCGCTTGGGTCAATACGTTTTTGAAAAACTTCTTTAAAATCCTGCGTGAATTGGTGTGTTATCTTAATCCCTTTTATCTGATCAGG
The DNA here is from genome assembly GCF_027493735.1 of Candidatus Kuenenia sp. Taxonomy (NCBI): domain Bacteria; kingdom Pseudomonadati; phylum Planctomycetota; class Candidatus Brocadiia; order Candidatus Brocadiales; family Candidatus Brocadiaceae; genus Candidatus Kuenenia; species Candidatus Kuenenia sp. The sequence goes on along the minus strand of NZ_JAOSKF010000021.1, from coordinate 200,060 downwards.
CGGAATTGCAGGAATGTTTACGTTTAAGAGCAAATTTTTGGGTAGATTATGGCTTAAAATACGTTGTATAATGCCTTTTGCTACGTCTGCCGTCCTGTGGATGTCATCATAGTGTTCTGTTATTTCGAAGGAAACCGCGATGGATGAAAATCCCATGACAGTGGCTTCCACCGCTGCCGCTACCGTTCCGGAATAAAGGATGTGGATGCCCACGTTTGCCCCCATATTTAGCCCTGATATGACAATGTCAGGCTTCTCCCGCATAATCTCATTTACGGCAAGTTTTACACAATCTGCCGGCGAACCGTTAACGCCGTACCCGATAAATTCATTGTTCATGTGCACTTTCCTGATACGCAGGGGTTGGTTGAAAGTGATGGAATGCCCCACGCCGCTTTGCTCAATATCCGGCGCAACAACGGTAACGGTTCCCAGATCCTGAATATAGTGTTTTAACGAAGCGATTCCCGGTGCATAAATACCATCATCATTTGTGAGCAAAATCTGCATATGTTTTATCCTTAATAAGGAGTCTGCCGTATATTCGCCGTACACACGTAATAATCATATTTCCAATATGGATTTTTTGCATTGATATCTGTTGTAATTAAAACAAATCAAGCAACGCCTTTTTCTTTCTACTATGGTCTTCTTCTGTAATAAGCCCCTCCTTCAGTAAATCTTTTATTTCCCTGAGCTGATTTTTTATATCCATATCATTCATTCCATTATTCAAAAGCATTTCCTTTTTATAATCATAGTCTTCCTGTAAAAGAATCCCGTCATTGAGTAGTTCGCGCAATATAAGTAATTTGGCTTTGATTTTACTTTCCCTTTGAACGACATTCGCGCCAGGTTCCACTTGTTGATAACCGGATGAAGAGTGAATATTGCTGCCAACTTTTTCTTTTTTTTGCAGTTGGTTATAGAAATCAGACTTGTCGGACTCGGAAATGTCCGGTTTTTTTATTTCAGGCCTCTGGTATGTTTCATCTGATATGTTTATGACCAGCCAGTTTTTGTGCCCCGGTTCAAAGGCTTGTCCATACGCAGGCAATAACGCCCAAAAACGACTGCCTTTTATCTTCGTCGGGTCTTCTTTTGCCGTACCCATCCCTTTTTTCTCAGACACCAAATCGCTGTACGTTTGGAACTTTTGTACCCGGCTAAAAACAATATTTAGACGGCTATCCCTCATAAACATAACGCAGTAGTTCTGTTTGTCCGCGAAAAACGGCCGCCCTGAGTACGAGACAACCTCTATTACCTGTGCAGGAGTTGCTACAGAAAAAGCCTGGATAATCAAGGGCACAAGCCTGCTGATTTCGTCATCCTGAAAGACGTTCACAGATGTACTCTTTTTCAAAAGCCCCTTTTCTTCGAAATAAATCTGCGATAATACATTACCGATAACATCACTGTTCATTTCATAAGGATGATTGAATTGCACAGAACCCCTGTTTGTTTTAATGGATAATTCTTTATGCCTCACCTTAATCTTTCCATCCTCATATGTTTCTGCGCGAATTGCACCCGAAATATGAAAAGACAGCATGCAGAAGATAATACTCAAAAACAAATTGGTTTTTTTAAAATGTGTATTCTTTGAATTCACCCGATTATTTCTACTACTTCCGAAAGGTAGCATATTTCAATTAATTCAATCCCAAAATCTTTTCCTAATCCTTTAGCGTTATCTTTTGGAATAACTGCTCTTTTAAAACCCAACCGTTGAGCTTCTTTTAATCTGATTTCAATTTGATTTACACTTCGCACTTCACCGCCAAGGCCAACCTCGCCAATGACTACCATATCCGGAGGTATTGGTTTCTCTTTAAAACTTGAGGCAATTGTCATTGCGATACCAAGATCCGCCGCAGGTTCGTAAACATGAACCCCCCCTACAATATTCACAAAGATATCCTGGCCTCCCAATTTTAAACCAATTCGCTTTTCAAGTATGGCAAGGAGCATCGATACCCTGTTATAGTCAACGCCGCTGACCTTTCTTTCCGGCATGCCAAACGTTGCCTTTGTTGCAAGCGCCTGAATTTCTAACAGCAAAGCGCGTGTTCCTTCCATACAGGGAATGATTGTAGAACCTGCGCCTACTCTCATACCCTGTGAAATAAAAATCTCCGATGGGTTGTCAACCGGATGTAATCCGTTTTTTCTCATCTCAAAGATTCCAATCTCATCCGTGGATCCAAATCGGTTCTTAACAACCCTTAGAATGCGATAGCATTGAAATTTTTCTCCCTCAAAGTACAAAACGGTATCAGCCATGTGCTCCAACATCTTTGGACCTGCAATTATACCTTGTTTGGTTACGTGTCCTACCAGAAATATTGCAGAACCCGTAGATTTCGCGGTAAAAATCAGTTCATTTGCGCATTGTCGTACCTGAGCAACGGTGCCCGGAGAGGATTCTAGCTGGGGCTTATAAATCATTTGGATGGAATCTATCACCACCAGGGTAGGATGTGTGTTGTGTATATTTTCTAATATAAAATCTAAATTTGTCTCAGAAACAACGAGTAATTTAGGCGACAATACGGATAGCCGCTCTGCCCTGAGTTTTGTTTGAGCAACGGATTCTTCTCCTGTGACATAGAGCGTGGTATATCCTTTTTGACTGACGTGCTGACATACTTGTAAGAGGAGTGTTGATTTGCCAATTCCCGGCGTTCCGCCGATCAATACCGCTGAGCCAACAACCAAACCTCCCCCCAGGATTCTGTCAAATTCGCTGATTCCCATTTCGATACAAGGGCAATCCTGAAGTTTTATCTCAGTTATCGGAATGGGAAGTTGTCTGTCAAGCATGGCAGACAAGGAAGTAGCGCCAACGGAATCATTACTATATTCCTCTACAGTGGAATCCCATTCTCCGCAACCGCCACAACGCCCTACCCACTTTAAACTTTTCCATCCGCAACTTTGGCAGACGTAAACAACAGATGTTTTCGCCATGTATCGTGAGAGTTATTCACCCCTCAATTGTTTCGTGCGAAAAAATAAAAAAGGGCAAAAAAAGCCCTTTTAAAATTTTTACCAACAAGAATTATGGTATTAAAAACACATTAAGCGACACTTGCAGAGCCTGGATATTTTTAAAGGATTATTTGTTGCCGCTAAAAAAAAGAAATGTAAGCCGGAAATGATTCTATAATGCTGCTTTATGTAATAATGTTATCTAACAAATTTTTATTTAATATTACACCCCTATTTGCATAGCGTATGGGAGAAGCATTTGCCTGTTTATAGCAAATGCTTCGCCCATACTTTTGTTGGCATATCTCAAATTAATTAAATGCCATTTTCAGCATTTGCCAGCGCTGGTTCCGGTTCTTCAACAATATCCTCGAACACCAGCTTGCCATCTTGCAATAAAACTTTCACACTGGATTTTCCTTCGAATCGTCCCTGCAAAATTTCCTCAGAAAGAGGATCTTCTAAATAATTTTCAATAGCCCTCCTGAGTGGTCGGGCGCCAAAATTTTGATCATATCCCTTGTCTATAAGGAAATTCAATGCTTCATCTGTCATTGTAATGCTGATTTGATACGGTTCCAATCTCTTTTTCACGTCAACAAGTTCAATTTCAACAATCTTCTTCAAATCATCTTTGTTTAAAGGTTTAAAAACAATAATATTATCTATTCTGTTTAAAAACTCCGGACGAAAATGTTTTTCTACCTCCTTTTTCAATTGTTCTTTCATTACCTCGTAGTTATCCTTCTCCGAAGCTTTACGAAATCCTAAAGAGGCCTGATTTTTAATAACCTCCGCGCCAATATTTGAGGTCATAATAATGATAACATTACGGAAATCAACATGCCTGCCGAAACTATCGGTAAGTTTTCCTTCATCCATGATCTGTAACATCATGTTAAAAACATCCGGATGCGCCTTTTCAATCTCATCTAATAAAACAACCGCATAAGGACGGCGGCGAATTTTTTCCGTTAACTGCCCGCCTTCCTCGTAGCCGATATAACCCGGAGGAGCTCCTATTAATCGTGAAATACTGTGCTTTTCCATGTATTCTGACATATCAATCTGTACCAAAGAACCTTCTTCTCCAAAAACCAATTTGGCGAGAGATCTTGCCAAATGTGTCTTACCAACACCGGAAGGGCCTACAAAAATAAAAGAGGCCACAGGGCGATTTGGATTCTTCAGTCTAGCGCGTGATCTTCTGATTGCTTTGGAAATTGCCCTGGTTGCCTCTTCCTGGCTTATCACCATTTTATGAAGTTCCTCTTCCATATGAAGCAATTTATTTGCCTCTGTCGATTCTATTCGTGAGATAGGTATGCCGGTCATTTTCGACACTACTTCATCAACAATTTCAACATCAACCTCCCCTTCCAGTTCGGCATGTTTTTCCCGCCACTCTCTTTCGACAACTTCCTTTTTCTTTTTCATTTTGTCCGCTTTATCCCTTAACCGTGCCGCCCTTTCAAAATCTTGTATTGCCACGGACTCATCTTTTTCTTTTTCCAGCCGGATAATTTCGTCTTCCAGATGTTTTACGTCCGGCGGTTGCGTGGTTGCTTTGAGTCTTAACCTGGCGCACGCCTCATCGATTATATCAATAGCTTTATCGGGCAAAAATCTTCCGGTAATATAACGCACGGAAAGTTCAGTTGCGGCTTCTAATGCCTCGTCGGTAATTCTTACTTTGTGGTGAGATTCATAGCGGTCGCGAAGCCCTTTTAGTATTTCAACCGTTTCTTCTTTCGACGGCGGCTCTACGATAATTGTCTGGAACCTTCTTTCTAGCGCACCGTCTTTTTCGATATATTTTCTGTATTCATCCAAAGTGGTAGCTCCGATACACTGTATTTCACCACGGGACAAGGCAGGTTTTAAAACATTTGAGGCATCTATAGCGCCCTCTGCCCCTCCTGCGCCAACAAGGGTATGTAACTCATCAATAAAGAGTATGATGTTTTTTGCCCTTTTTACTTCTGACATTACCGCCTTGATCCTCTCTTCAAACTGGCCTCTGTATTTCGTACCGGCTACCATCATTGCGAGATCAAGGGCTACTATTCTGCGCCCTCTCAGCAACTCAGGAACATCCCCGTGAACCACTACCTGTGCAAGGCCTTCAACTATCGCAGTTTTTCCCACGCCGGCTTCCCCCAGAAGAACAGGATTGTTTTTTGTTCGCCTGCATAAGACCTGAACAACACGTTCAATCACATCTTTCCTTCCAATAACCGGATCAAGTTCTTTTTCTCTGGCCTGCTGTGTAAGATCGCGCCCGAAAGAGTCAAGCGCAGGAGTTTTGGAACGTCCTTTCTTTTCTTCTTTTTCCTGTGATTGACTGTTTTGCACCGATTCCGAGCCCAGCAAACCAATTACTTCCTCCCGTACTTCTGCAGGTTTAACGCCCAGGTTCAATAATACCTGCGCGGCTACACCTTCCTGCTCCTTCAACAAGCCCAACAATAAGTGCTCCGTTCCTATATAATTATGTCCCAGCGCCCGCGCCTCTTCCATCGCATATTCCAGCACCTTTTTTACGCGGGGCGTGAACGGAAGCTGCCCTACCGATACCAGATCAGATCCACCTTGCACTATCTTTTCTATTTCAATACGTATTTTCTTTAGTTCAACATCTAAGTTTTGCAGAACATTAGCCGCAACGCCGCTTCCTTCTTTCACCAGCCCTAATAATATATGTTCTGTCCCAATATACTCGTGATTAAACCGCCTTGCCTCTTCCCGCGCAAGGGCCATAACCTTTCTGGCACGATCAGTAAATCGATCAAACATAAAACACCTATCCTTTCAAAGTTTCTATCTTTTCAAGCCGTTTCCTTACATACAACGCACGAATTATATTTCTTTGCGAAGAAGTAAGCTCGCGCCCTTCTAACTTTTGTAAATGTCCCGGTAAAGTAAGAACAAAAAGTTCATTTAATGTTTTCATTTCAATATCATTGATAATTCCCAAATTAACGCCCATCCTCACTTGCGAGAGAAGATGCATGATTTCTTCCGAAGTAATCATGCGTGCAACCTTCAGCATCCCGTACGATCTCCACACGCGGTCTTCCAGTTGTTCCCTGCTTTCAGCGATCAGGGACTTTCTTGCAATCCGTTCGTAACTGGTAATCCTGGGAATTACCCCTTCAATAATTTCAATAATTTCGGCCTCTGATTTTCCAAGGGTAAACTGGTTTGAAATCTGATATAAATCCCCGGAGACCTGCGTCCCTTCTCCGTATAAACCTCTCACTACCAAGCCAAGCTTCATTACTGCATTAAATACTTTTTCTATATGATGTGTCATTCCCAACGCCGGCAAATGAAGCATTACCGATGCCCTCATCCCCGTACCAACATTTGTGGGACAGGCCGTTAGATATCCAAATTGCGATGAATACGCATAGTTTATTTTTCTTTCCAGTTTGTTATCAATAATGTCTATCGTTTTCCATGTTTCCCGAAGCTCAAGGCCGGAACGGATTACCTGTATTCTTATATGATCCTCTTCATTGACCATAACGCTAATATTTTCCGATTTTTCAAAAGCGACGCCTCTCTCTTTTTCACCTTCTGCATGTTCCCTGCTAATGAGGTGTCTTTCTACGAGAAACAGCCGGTCAACAGAAGAAAGTTCTGACAGGTTAATATAACTAAGGGCAGGTGCAACATCCGCGTCTATAATCTTTGTTCTTATAAGTTCCTCAAGTTCCTTCTTTTGTTTTACATTAGCACGGGAAAGAAAGGGATATTTTGCCACATTTCTCGCAAGGCGAATCCTGCTGCTTATAACAATGTCAGATTCCGGTCCCGTTCCCCTAAGCCATTCACCTGTATTATCAGCCAAATCACTTATTTTCATTATTATCGCCCGAAAGTTCGTATATTTTATCTCTCAACTCAGCCGCCCTTTCATAATCTTCCTTTTCGATTGATTTATTCAATTCATTTCTAAGCTGCATGAGTTCATTTTTTTTAATCATTTCTTTCCCCGCCCTGGAAGGCACTTTTCCCACATGCTGTGCGCTGCCATGCATTTTTTCAAGCAAAGGGATTAACCCCTTTCTGAAAACAGTATAATCCATAGGGCAACCAAGTCTCCCGTGTGAACGAAATTCCAAATATGATAATCCGCAAACAGGGCATACAATCTTGGATAACTCGTTTATCCCCGGAGCAACCTGATTAATAAGATTTGTTAATATTTCTGTAGGAGAAGGTACCTTGGCAATCTGCGTGCTTACTCCTTGCGCACATTCTTCACAAAGATGCCGTTCTTTCTTCACATTACCAACGATTTCCGTCAAGTGCACGGTTGCGTATTTTTTGTTGCAGGATTCACATTTCATGCTTTGTCACCCCCATAAATCTTTCTGCGGGAAAACATTACTTCTTTTCCCATTTTAACAAATCTGTCACCCTTCCTAAAGAACTTTTTTCAGATAATATTTCTTTACGAATCCTATTTTCTTTTTCCAGACAATCCATGCCATAGTTAACACTAATTTCAGATTCCGCCTGAGGTACTGCCATGAGCCCATCCTCATCTCCGATTATCCAATCCCCCGGCATGATTTGAATTCCGGAGATATTCAGAGGCACATTAATTTCCCCCAATCCTTTGGGTTCTCCCGCATCAGGCATGACTAATTTTGTATACACCGGAAAATTCAATTGCTTCATTTCCGCCGTATCGCGAACCGCTCCATAAACTACCAAACCGCTTAATTTTTTTTGTATAGCGCTGTGCGTAGCCAGTTCTCCCCAAACAGCAGGCCCCGTTCCGCCGGCATCAATTACGATTACATCCCCTTCTTTCGCAATATCTATGGCTTCTACAGGCTTAGCCCAGTCGCCGGGATAGGTTCGAACGGTGACGGCAGTGCCTATGAGTTTTATGGAAGGATTTACCGGATACAGCCCTACAATACTTTTCGCGCGATGACGGCCATCGGATATGTTTGCGGTCGAAAGTTTCATGAACGCATTCCGGACGTCTTCGCGGGTTACTCTTTTGAAAAAGCCGGTCTGAATTCTTCTGTTTTCTTTAACAGCTTGCCTGATATTGTTTGCCGCATCCCTGGCGTTTTCTGATTTACTGATATATCCGCCAACAATTACGATTTGCGCCCCGGCATTGATCGCATCAACAACATTTTCAGAATTTATGCCCCCCGCGACAGCAACAGGGGTATGCGCATTTTCGCATATGTGCCGTAATACATTAAAAGGTGTTTTTCCGCTCATTTGATCGTCGATTGCGGTGTGGATAGAAATATAATCGACGCCGCATTTTTCAACAATTCCGATACGTTCATCAATTGCGTCAGTATCCATAAAATCAGCGCATACTTTTATGCCATAATTTTTACCGGCCAACACGCATTCCCGTATCGTTGCACCAGGCGCATTGCCCATTACCACCGCAATATTGGCGCCTGCTTTTGCAGCCATTTCCATTTCTACGCGTCCGGCATCCATAGTTTTCATGTCAGCAACCAGCATCGTATCGGGAAATATTTCTCTCAGCCGGCGAATGGCATTCATTCCTTCGCTTTTTATAAGCGGGGTGCCTATTTCCAGCCAATCAGCGCCACCTTCTATTGCCTCACTGGCAACCTTTATCGCCCTGTGAATATCCACAAAATCAAGAGCTACCTGAATAATAGTATGCTTTTCAGACATTATTAAAAAAATCCTTATTCAAAATACGTTGCGCCACATCGGTCTGATTCCCACGTAGTAACTTTTTCAACCTTTATGCCTGAGGGCATGGCACTTGTTAATTCTCTGTAAATCATTCTGGAAATGTTTTCGGTGGTTGGGTTTTCGGCCTTAAAATGTTCCATGTCATTTAAGTACGTATGATCAAATTTTTTTGTAACGTCTCCGATAAGCTTTTTTGCTTCTCTGAAATCAATCACCATTCCAAGATTGTCCAGCTTTTCCGACTTCAAAACAACCTGAACCTTCCAGTTATGGCCGTGAAGATTTTCACACTGTCCTTTATATCCCCGAAGATTATGTGCCGCCGCAAAATCCGTATCGATTATAAGTTCGAACATAAATATTGCTCCGGAAAGAAATGGTTTTTAAAGAAAGGTATTACAAAACGCTGCACTTTTTAGTAAAAGGGACGGGCAATTGGACAAACATTGCTTTTTACCTGAAGCTTTGAAAAAAGCTTATCCGCGGCAAAATTAAAAGTCAAGGGTTTTAATCGAAAGAAAGAATGTGCTTAACGTCTTTTTATAAAAAAACATAGGATAACCATTCCTTCATTTTCAATGGCTCATTTTCTTTTGAAATGTTTGTACAATTCATCCAAAGAAAGTGATAGTGTCGTCGGCCGGCCATGGGGGCAGTTATTTGTATAGGCATTGATATTTTTTTTCTTTTCCATGAGTTCTTCTATTTCCCGATACTCTAATCTTTGCCCCGCTTTTACCGCGGCCTTGCATGCCATGATATTGACTAGTTTATTCATGACGCCTTCATTGCCCTTTCGGGAATCTTCCTCGCCAAAATCATGCGTCAGGTTTTCTATAAATTCTTTTCCATTTAAATGTTTCAGGATTTGGGGAAAGGAACGAATCATAATGGTATTGCTTCCAAATTCCTCGATCTCTATGCCAATGCCTTCCAGTTGTTCTTTTATGCTTAATACGAAAAAAAAGTCTTTTGGGTTCAATTCCACAAGTTCCGGGATCAGTAATCGCTGGCGGGGAGATTGAGATGACTGCATTCCTTTCAATATTGCATGGTACAGGATTATTTCATGCAAGGCATGCTGGTCTATAATATTCAAACCCTCATTCGTCTCTTCTACAATAAAGGCATTGTGAATCTGAAAATACCTTTTTTTGCCGGAGAAAATCGCTTTCCCAACAGATATCTCTTCTCTTATGGGCATGGCCGTGGTGTGCTTCACATCCGTAGATGGCCCTGACGCGGGCGTTTTTTCCACTGTTTTTTCAAAAGGAAATTGTTCCCATAAAGAGGTGTTTCTATGATCAACTGTATCGGTGTTTCCCAAGTCTCTTTGAAATGTTTTTTCCGGCGTCACTATATCAATGGATTTGGGCTGTGATTTATTCAAGGCGTCTTTTAGCGTAGAGAGCACATAATTAAAAACAACACTCTTATTCCGGAACCTTACCTCTGTTTTTGTGGGATGGACATTGACGTCCACCTCGGACGGTGCAACCGTTAAAAATAAAAATACTATGGGGTATCGTTTGTTCATTAATTTCCCATGGTAAGCGTCGCTGATTGCACGGTAAATAGCCGTATCCTTAATATAACGTCCGTTTAGAAAAATAAATTGCAGCCTTCCATTCGCTTTGTTCAGGAATGGCGGTGCAATATATCCTTTGAGGGAAAACAACTCTTCCCGGAGAAAGGCAGATAAAAGATGTTTTTTCAACTCACTGCCAAAAAATGTCTCAATTCTTTCTATTACTTCCTGAACGGGCGGAAGGTTAAATACCGTTCTGTTGTTGTGTCTTAACGTAAAATGGATATTCGGATAACACAGGGCAAACCGCGTTAACACGTCTGAAATATAAGACATCTCCGTCGGCGCCGTTTTCATAAATTTCTTACGCACGGGAGTATTAAAAAAAAGATCCTGCACCTCTATCTGCGTGCCTTCCGGCGCCCCGCATTCTCTCACATCGCCAATGCGGCCCCCTTCGGTTTTTATTTCTGCGCCACTTATCGCCCCTCTTATTCTCGAAGTAATTTTTGAGTTAGATACCGCACCAATACTGGGCAGGGCTTCGCCGCGAAACCCCAGTGTGTTTATCGCAAACAAATCTTCCGCGCTGGATAGTTTGCTGGTAGTGTGGCTTCGGAAAACAAGAGCGAGGTCTTCCGCGTCAATACCAACGCCATCGTCGGATATTCTTATCAGTTTTCTTCCCCCGTCTTCCAGATAAACATCGATCCTCTTTGCCTCTGCATCAATGGCGTTTTCAATGAGTTCCTTCACAACAGCGGCAGACCTGTCAATTAACTCGCCTGCCGCAATTTTATTAATTACCGACGGAGGAAGAATTTTAACTTTACCCATTTTCACACACTGCCCTAAATCCTAAACAAAAAAAATACTCACAGTAAAAATCTGCGGTAACCCTTTTTTGATATCCTTATTAATAGTAAATTGTCTCTTGGCTTCTGACACAATACCTTTTTTCATGCTACACAACAAATTTATTAGATGCATTTAACATTGACTATTTATTATAATGCTATTCTAAATTAAATCTTAACATTTTTATTAAAAAACGCACTTTCCTTATTATAATATTTATCAATAACTTCAGAATCATTGCCGCCGAGTTAAGAATTATTTTACCGAATAACTCCCTTTTGCCCTGCCAGAAATTGGATATGGGCAGACAGATTTTCTTGCAGCTAATTTAACTAACCCCCGATGAACGGAGATCACAACGAAACATGAAAGTCGTCCGGATTGGTATTAATATAGTATCTATTGTATTCATAAAGAACTTGTAGTTAATTTTACAATGTTACATGGAAAGACTTTCATATAGAACAACACCGACTTCAAACTTTTAAATAGCAGGAATATAAATGGAATTTGAAGGAAGAAAAAGGGTAATTATTGAAAACGTAAGACCGCAAATTGATTGCGGTCGTTTTCCAGTAAAACGAGTAATTGGAGAGAAGGTAGTAGTCCAGGCAGACGTCTTTACTGACGGACACGATGATGTTATCCCTGTTTTATTACAACGTAAGGCCAGCGAAAAGGTTTGGCTGGAAATACCCATGAAGACTCTGGGAAATGATCGATGGGAAGGAAACTTTACTGTTCGGGAAATCGGCATTTATTATTATACAGTTGAAGGATGGGTAGATCACTTCACCACATGGAAAAAGGAACTGAAAAAAAAGTATGACGCAGGGCAGGAAATAAGCATGGATATTTTGACAGGCGTTGTCTATATTCAAAAATCATCAGCGCTGGCAACAAAGGATGATTCCAAAAAACTTCATGTATTTGCTAATACCTTAAAAACAGAAAAAAATACAGCAGGAGCCCTTTCTCTTGCCTTTAATGAGGAATTAGCTTCGCTTATGAAAACATGGCCAGACAAAAGTCTGTCAACTCTATATGAAAAAGAATTAGGAGTAGTGGTGGACAGGGAAAAGGCTCTTTTTAGCGCCTGGTATGAATTGTTTCCGCGTTCCTGCAATTCTGAACAGGAAAGAGGCGGCACATTGAAAGACTGTGAATCACTCATTCCTGAAATCGCAAATATGGGTTTTAATATATTGTACTTGCCTCCAATTCATCCTATTGGAATAACGAACCGAAAGGGGAAAAACAATTCCCCTGTCTCACAAAAGGGAGAGCCTGGAAGTCCCTGGGCAATCGGATCGCACGAAGGAGGGCATACGTCAATACATCCTTCCCTTGGTACAGAGAAAGATTTTCAAGCGCTGATAGAACGGGCGAGGGAATATAATATTGATATTGCATTGGATCTTGCGTTTCAGTGTTCCCCGGATCATCCTTATATAAAAAAACACAGGAACTGGTTCAAGATACGACCTGATGGTTCAATACAACATGCGGAAAATCCTCCAAAAAAATATGAAGATATTGTTCCCTTTAATTTTGAAACGGAAAACTGGAAAGGACTTTGGCATGAGCTGAAAAATGTTGTCTTTTGCTGGATTGAACGCGGGGTTCGTATATTCCGGGTGGACAATCCACATACAAAACCGTTTGCTTTTTGGGAATGGTTGATAGGAGAAACACAAAAAATCTATCCGGAGGTAATTTTTCTTTCAGAGGCTTTTACGAGGCCAAAAGTAATGTACCGATTGGCTAAAATAGGGTTTACACAGTCATATACCTACTTTACCTGGCGGAATACAAAACGGGAACTGACTCAGTATGTCACTGAACTCACACAGGAAGAATTAAAAGAATATTTCAGGCCGAATTTCTGGCCAAATACGCCGGACATTTTACCGGAACAACTGCAATATGGAAGAAGACCAGCATTTATAATACGGTTTATCCTGGCAAGCACCCTGTCTTCTAATTACGGTATTTACGGACCTGCCTTCGAACTTTGTGTCAGTGAAGCGGTAACCGGTAAGGAAGAATATTTTAATTCCGAAAAATATGAGATAAAACAATGGAACTTGAACATGCCGGGAAATTTAAAGGATCTCATAACAAGGATAAATCGGATACGCATAGAAAACGCAGCATTGCAGGATACAGGGAATATACGTTTTTATGAAGTTGATAATGAACATCTTCTCTTCTATGGAAAGACAACAGAAGACCTTTCCAATATTATACTCGTCGTTGTCAATCTGGACCCGCACCATGCTCAATCGGGCTGGGTCAATGTTCCGATAAAAATATTGGGAATAGACGCAAATCAGTCATACATGGTGCATGATCTGTTGAGCGATGAAAAATACGTGTGGCAGGGGAAAAAAAACTATGTAGAACTTCAGCCCGATGCCACTCCCGCGCATATTTTCCGAATAAGGAAAAGGCTGAGGAAAGAAACCGATTTTGATTATTATATGTAAAGGAGTATCGCTCTATGCCGCCAAAAGAGATGCTTCACGCTGAAGAACCCCTCTGGTATAAGGATGCAATTATTTATGAACTGCATGTAAAGGCATTTTACGATTCGAATAGCGATGGGATTGGCGACTTCAAGGGCGTCACGGAAAAGCTGGATTATCTGGAAAATCTCGGCGTAACCGCTTTATGGCTTCTGCCCTTTTATCCCTCTCCCCTAAAGGATGACGGATATGATATCGCGGACTATTTTGGCATTCATCCCGATTACGGAACATTAAGAGACTTCAAACTCTTTATCAAAGAGGCGCATAAAAGAGGTTTGAAGGTAATTACGGAACTCGTTCTCAACCATACCTCCGACCAGCATAAATGGTTTCATGCCGCCAGGAGACCGAAACAGAAATCAAAAATGAAAGATTTTTACGTGTGGAGTGATACGTCTGAAAAATATAAAGACGCGCGAATAATTTTTAAAGACTTTGAACATTCCAACTGGACATGGGATCCGGTTGCAAAGGCATATTACTGGCATCGTTTCTACTCACATCAACCCGATTTAAATTTTACGAATCCGGCCGTGCAAAAAGAAATGCTCAGGATTATCGATTACTGGATTGATATGGGAGTCGATGGCTTCCGTCTGGACGCAGTGCCGTATCTGTTTGAAAAGGAGGGGACAAATTGTGAAAATCTCCCTGAAACCCACGATTTTTTGAAAAAACTGAGGGCACACGTTGAAAGCACGCACAATAATGTTATGCTCCTGGCAGAAGCAAATCAATGGCCAGAGGATGCTGTCGTATATTTCGGCAATCAGGATGAATGCCATATGTCGTTCCATTTCCCCCTCATGCCGAGATTGTTTATGTCAATATGGATGGAAGACAGATTTCCGATCATTGATATCTTCGATCAAACCCCGCTATTGCCGGAAACATGTCAATGGGCTCTTTTTTTAAGAAACCACGATGAACTCACCCTTGAAATGGTAACCGATGAAGAGAGGGACTATATGTACCAGGTATACGCAAGTGATCCCGTTGCAAGAATAAACCTCGGCATCCGAAGACGGCTGGCTCCCCTGCTAGGGAACAACAGAAGAAAGATAGAGCTTATGAACGCGCTCCTTTTTTCCCTGCCGGGTACGCCCATTATTTATTATGGAGACGAAATCGGGATGGGGGACAATTTTTACCTTGGAGACAGAAATGGCGTACGAACTCCCATGCAATGGAATGTCGACCGGAATGCTGGATTTTCAAGGGTAAACCCCCAGAAACTCTATCTGCCTATCGTTACCGATCCGGAATACCATTATGAGGCAATTAACGTGGAAAATCAGGAAAAGAACCACGCGTCACTTCTCTGGTGGATGAAACGGGTAATAGCCATGAGAAAACGGTATAAGGCATTTGGAAGAGGGAGTATAGAATTTCTTTTCCCTGATAATCCGAAAGTACTCGCATTTATCCGCCATTATCAGGACGAGCATATCCTTGTCGTCATGAATCTCTCACGATTCTCTCAGGTAGTGGAATTAGACCTTTCAACGTTTTCCGATTGTACGCCGGAAGATGTGTTTAGCGGAAATAAATTCCCAAAAATAACGAAATCTCCTTATGTACTTACCATTAACAGGCATGATTACTTTTGGTTTCTGATACAAAAAGAAGCGGAAGAATTACGTCTTGCAAAAGACGAAAGTATCCCTGAATTGAGTATAAACGGAAAGTGGGAAACTGTTTTCCAGGGAAAAACGGCGGTAAAATTGGAAAAAATGATTTTGCCTGTTTATCTTAAAAAGAGCAGATGGTTCGGCGGCAAGGCATCGGATATTCAAGAAGTCAAAATTATTGAAAATATTTCATTGCAGAAAGACACGCATACCACACAACTTATCCTGATTGAGGTAAAATATAACGGCAAGGAATCTGATAGGTATGTCCTTTCTTTTTCTTATCTGAGCGGAAGCGAAGCAGAAACAATGCTGCATGAAAACCCCCAGAAAATTGTGATGAAACTGAAAACAGATGATACTGAAGGGATTGTGTATGACGGCATTTATGATGAAGAATTTCAAAAGTTTATATTGAAAATGGCGGTAAACAGATTGTCAGTAAAGGGTACTCAGGGAAGACTTGTCGTTCATACCGGGAAAATGCATAAACAATATAAACTGAAAGAATTGCTTTCAGAAAAATCATCCGTATTAAAAGCGGAACAGAGCAATTCATCATTACTCTATGGTAAAGAATTAATTTTCAAACTTTACCGACGCCTTTGCGAAGGTATTAATCCGGAGTGGGAAATTGGCAGATTTCTAGGCGAGTATACTTCATTCGCCAACGTTCCGGCATTTATAGGGGAAATAGCATATGTGAGAAAGGGAAATCAACCGATATCGATCGGTATCCTCCAGCGCTTCATTCCCAATCATGGAGACGCCTGGTCATATACACTTGATTCATTAATGACGTATTTTGACAGGGTCTTTGCAAAAAAGAATGAAATTCCGGAAATGCCCGTGATGTCTTTTTCCCTTTTAGAAAGTACGTCGCATGAAATACCTTTGCTGTTTAAGGAATTAATTAGCGGGGTATATCTTGAGATGGCATCGCTTTTGGGGAAAAGAACGGCCGAATTGCATATCGCGCTGTCAAAAGAAACGGATAACAACGAGTTTCGCCCCGAACCGTTTTCACGGCTGTATCAAAGATCTCTTTATCAATCAATGCAATCTTATCTGAAAAAGGTTTTCGCCTTGCTCAGAAAAAACATGAAAAAATTGCCAGAGAATACAAAAGAATCAGTCGATAAATTGCTATTGCAGGAAAACAGAATAATAGAACTCTATAAAAACATCTTTAAAAAGAAAATTTCCGCTTTGAAAATAAGGATACACGGCGATTATCACCTGGGCCAGGTTCTTTACACAGGAAATGATTTTTTTATTATTGATTTTGAAGGAGAGCCTGCAAGGAGCCTTAGCGAAAGGAGACTAAAAAAATCCGTATTAAAGGATGTAGCGGGAATGATACGGTCTTTCCATTACGTGTCAAATACCGCTCTCTTGAAACATATCACCATACGCCCGGAAGATATACCCGTGTTGGAACCATGGACAAACCTATGGTATCAATATGTGGCAGGAATTTTCTTAAAATCATATATTGAAACGGCAAAAAATACCCACCTTTTCCCTGAAAATAATGAAGATTTTACCATGCTCCTTACTTCTTTTCTTTTGGAAAAGGCAGTTTATGAACTGGGATATGAATTAAATAACCGCCCGGAATGGACATCGATACCCATAAAGGGCATTTTACAACTTTTGGAAACAAACAAATGATGACAGATGAAGGAAGAACTTTAACTTTATCTATTTTTGCACACTTTACTTAAATAAGATTGGAGATAAAATAATATGGCAACATTAACAATCGAGTATCCGGATGAAATTTTGGTATCATTAAAAGAAACACAAGACGATTTTTCTGAAGAGCTGAAAATAGCAGCAGCAGTAAAGCTTTACGAGATGGGGAAACTATCGTCTGGTAAGGCAGCTAGGCTTGCGGGTATGGATAAGATTTCTTTTTTGAAAATACTTGGTAAATATCAGGTGTCCATATCGACATTAGAAGAATTTAAAGAGGATATGAAAGTTGACATCGGTTAAAAATATTGTCGTTGTAAACACATCACCAATCATCTATTTGTCTGCTATCAATAAAACAGACCTGTTAAAGAAACTTTTTGGCGAAATCTTTATACCCGGTGCAGTAAAACAAGAAATAATATCAGGAGGCAAAGACACCTTCGGTTTTCTGGAAATAAAAAATGAACCATGGATAAAAACTAAGACTATCGAAAATGAATTGGCAAAAAAGTGTCTTCTAACGGATATCGATGATGGTGAAGCAGAGGTAATAGTTCTTGCAGAAGAATTAAAAGCGAATATCATCGTTATGGATGACAGATTAGGTAGAAAGGTTGTACGGCTCAGAGGTTTTCGTGTTATCGGTACATTGAGAAGAATTAATAACGGAAGTGAAAGTAAAAGAATTCGGCTTCTGGATAAGTGCGGATGTTTATAAAGACGTTTTGGCACGATCAAACGAAATAACCTAGCGAGGGTTTTAGTTTATTCCGCACCCAAAAAGTGATTTTTAGTATCCTCGTAAATAGTAATCAGACAATTTGGAGGACACTACTTGTATGAGATCGAGACAGGATCGTGGGTGCAATAAGCGGTCTGGACAGGATTCGTTTTCGCGGGACATTGCGGTGGTTGGCCAGTGAGCGTGGAATTCTAACCAAGCAGAATTTGCTTAAGGATTTTCCGTCAATGGCTTACGGCTGTGAAGAAGGGCGAAAATTTGGGTATCGAGGTGCGGTATTTGATGAGCAGGTGTTGATAAGGAGAAGTTGGCTCGCCAGATCGCGCATAAGAGGATTACATCTGTGTTGAGTGTGGTAGGTTGTAAAAAGGAGAAGAACGTGGGGGGGGCCCCCCCCCCAAGAGTGTCTTTGTGTATCATTTTTTAACGATCCAGTGTTTGGTTTTGGTCATTTCGTATCCAGAGTTGGGCACCTTTAATGGTCTCTTGGCTGGAGCGGCAACTGAAAAGGTATTGATTATGTTAAGGACGGCAACTGTTTTGTGCTATAGATTGGCAGCTTAAGACTCTGACTGGGCGAAGCTGACCCATTGTCGCAAAAGTGTCTTGAGACAACGGATCATCGTTTGATGGTGAGCATGGGAGTTCAGTTCTTGCTGAAGTATTGGGGGGGGCCCCCCCTGATGAGGTTATCAGCGACTATCGAAGACGCTATGAAGGATACGGTAATATAATTCGTTATTGAGACAACGATCAATAATATAGGTTTTTGGAGTCCCAATGATGAGAAGGCAAACCGGCGTCATGGCAGAAGATGCGTAAGGGCGTAAGCATTCATCGACGGTGTGAGGTGAGCCAACAATGCAATGATCGTTATGGGGATGCTTTGGCGGCGCTCAGGTAGAGGAGAAACTGAAAGAGTTATTGATAGCCGCTTAAAGAAAAAGGCAATAATAACGGAAACGGATAAAGGCCGCCCTGTTTGGCTTGAAAAACAATGCAGGATCGCAAAAGAATATTCCGGACGAACACCTGAGATAAAGATGCTGCGGCCCCCATGTTTTATAAAGACGTTTTGGATATTAAAGCACTTACGGAAATGGCGGCATGAAAACACGATAAAAACAAGAAATTGATGGATAGTAGTATAAAGGGCATTTTACAACTTTTGGAAACAAACAAATGATGACAGAAAAAAATAAAACCTGTGAAACGGTTAATACCAGCAAAAGTCTTTTAACAGACCACGACATATATCTGTTTAAAGAAGGAAACCATTTTCATCTCTATGAAAAACTCGGCTCGCATCTTATAACATTTAATAATGTGAAAGGCGTTTACTTTGCCGTATGGGCGCCAAATGCCGAAAAGGTATCCGTAATAGGCGACTTTAACAACTGGAACAAGACATCGCATCATCTCAGGGCGAGAGAAGACAGTTCAGGTATCTGGGAAGGATTTGTTCCCGGCATAGGCGAAGGAACAATCTATCGCTACCATATTCGTTCACGATACAACAATTACCGTGTTGATAAAAGAGACCCATTTGCCTTCTACGGCGAAACTCCCCCTAACAGCGCTTCTATAGTGAGGGATTTAACATACACGTGGGGCGATCAGGCATGGATGAAGGAACGGTCAGGGAAAAATAATATCAATGCCCCCTTGTCCGTATATGAAATCCATTTGGGTTCGTGGAGGCGGATTCCGGAGGATGGAAACAGATTCCTGACTTACCGTGAAATGGCGCCATATCTCGCGGAATATGTAAAAGAGACGGGATTTACACATGTCGAATTACTCCCTGTCATGGAACACCCTTTTTATGGTTCATGGGGATATCAGATAACAGGTTTTTTTTCCCCAACGGGCAGATACGGAACCCCGCAGGATTTTATGTATCTGGTTGATTATCTGCACCAGAACGAAATTGGAGTCATTCTCGACTGGGTGCCATCACATTTTCCCTCCGATGAACATGGCCTTGTTTACTTTGACGGCACACATCTTTATGAACACGCCGATCCGAGGAAGGGGTTTCATCCGGACTGGACAAGTTATATTTTCAATTACGGCAGGAATGAAGTACAAAATTTCCTCGTGAGCAATGCCCTTTTTTGGCTGGATAAATACCATATTGACGGATTAAGAGTGGACGCCGTTGCCTCAATGCTGTATCTTGATTACTCAAGGAAAGAGGGAGAATGGATACCAAACAAATACGGCGGCAGGGAAAATATTGAAGCCGTCAGTTTTTTGAAAAAATGCAACGAGACAATATATCATTTTTACCCCGATGTTCAGACCATCGCAGAAGAATCCACTGCATGGCCCATGGTTTCAAGGCCAACGTATGTAGGGGGGCTTGGATTCGGAATGAAATGGAATATGGGATGGATGCACGACACATTAAAATATTTCTCAATCGACCCCATTTACCGGAAATACCACATGAATCAAATTACCTTTAGCATACTGTATGCCTTTACAGAAAACTTTGTCCTCCCGCTTTCACACGATGAGGTTGTGCATGGGAAAGGGTCGTTATTGTACCGCATGCCGGGTGATGAGTGGCAAAAGTTTGCAAATCTCCGGTTGTTATTTGGTTACATGTTCGGACACCCGGGAAAGAAATTACTCTTTATGGGAGGTGAATTCGGGCAGACAAAAGAATGGTATCACGAAGAAAGCCTGAGCTGGCATCTCCTGCAATACCCGATACACAAAGGGATGCAGGAATGGGTTAAAGACCTCAACCGCTTTTACAGAAATGAACCCGTATTGTACGAAATTGATTTTGAATATACGGGCTTCGAGTGGGTCGATTTCCACGATCTGGACCGCAACATCATAAGTTTCCTGCGAAAGGGAAAGACCGTAAAGGATCAGATTCTGGTGGTCTGCAATTTTACCCCTGTGCCAAGATACAACTATCGTATTGGAGTTCCATATGGCGGATTCTGGAAAGAGGTATTGAACAGCGATGCAAAACATTATAATGGAAGCGGACACGGAAATTTAGGCGGAGTAGAGGCAAGTCCGCTGCCTTCACATGGCAGATATTATTCGATTGCACTAACACTGCCTCCGCTTGGTATAGTTTTTTTTAAAAGAGAAATGGATGACAAATGAGGATTGGCGCACATTATATCGGGAACGGAACGTGCGAATTTGTGGTGTGGGCGCCTTTTCTTAAAAGCGTTGCGGTAAAACTCATTTCACCCGACGAAAGACTGCTCCCTATGAAAAAAAGATGAAAAAGGCTATTGGAAGGCTTGTGTTGAAGATGTATATCCGGGCGCCTGTTATTTTTATCAGCTCGGGGAAAAAACAGACAGGCCCGACCCGGCTTCATATTTTCAGCCTGCCGGAGTGCATCAATATTCACAGGTGGTAGAATTCGACTCCTTCAAATGGAAAGATAGTAAATGGAAAGGAATAGAACTTTCACAATTAATAATCTATGAACTCCATGTCGGTACATTTACTCCCCAGGGCACATTTGACGCAATACTTCCAAGATTAAACTCCTTAAAAGAGTTAGGCGTTAATGCCATTGAATTGATGCCCGTTGCGCAATTTCCCGGGGAAAGGAACTGGGGATATGACGGCGCCTATCTCTTTGCCGTGCAAAATTTGTATGGTGGGCCGGAAGGCCTTATGAGGCTTGTCAATGAATGCCACAAACAGGGGATCTCGGTAGTTCTTGATGTCGTATATAATCATCTTGGCCCGGAGGGAAATTATCTTGCGGAATACGGCCCGTATTTTACCGATAAATACCACACTCCATGGGGAAAGGCCATAAACTTTGATGAC
The DNA here is from genome assembly GCF_027493735.1 of Candidatus Kuenenia sp. Taxonomy (NCBI): domain Bacteria; kingdom Pseudomonadati; phylum Planctomycetota; class Candidatus Brocadiia; order Candidatus Brocadiales; family Candidatus Brocadiaceae; genus Candidatus Kuenenia; species Candidatus Kuenenia sp. The sequence continues at coordinate 178,538 of NZ_JAOSKF010000021.1, read as the reverse complement.
GCTTACAGTGACGAGGTTCGTTCATTCTTTCTTCAGAACGCGCTATTCTGGTTTGAAAATTATCATATCGACGCCTTGCGGCTTGATGCCATTCACGGTATTTACGATATGGGGGCAAAACATATTTTAGAAGAATTGAAGGAGAAAACGGCAGAACTCTCCGTTCAAAAAAAGAAAACCTATTATTTAATTGCAGAAAGCAACCTGAATGATACAAAAATAACGCGGACAAAAGAAACCGGCGGTTATGGGATAGATTCCCAGTGGTGCGATGATTTGCACCATTCCCTGCACACACTCCTTACCGGAGAGATCACAGGATATTATTGCGATTTCGGTGAAACGAAACATCTGGTAAAATCTCTCGGAGAAGGGTTTGCTTATTCAGGAGAATACTCTCCATTCAGGAAACGACGTCATGGTAACTCTTCGAAAAATTGTCCGCCATCGCAATTTGTCGTCTTTTCGCAAAATCATGATCAAATAGGCAATCGGATGCTTGGGGAACGGTTATCAGCATTGGTTTCGTTCGAGGCGTTAAAACTTGCGGCCGGTGTAATACTTCTTTCCCCTTATATACCGCTTTTGTTCATGGGAGAAGAATATGGCGAAGAAGCGCCTTTTCTCTATTTTGTCAGCCACTCGGATGTTCCTTTAATAGAAGCGGTAAGGCGCGGAAGAAAGCATGAGTTTCATGACTTTCAATGGCAGGGCGAACCGCCTGACCCGCAGGACAGTGAAACCTTTTTAACATCAAAATTAAACTGGGGAAAAAAGAGACAGGGACATCATAAAGTATTGCTGGATTTTTATAAACATTTGATACATTTGAGGAAAACAATTCCTGCCTTCGCGAATCAGGATAAGAACAAACTTTCCGTGTACGGCCTTGAGGATGAAAAGGTCGTGTTTTTGCAAAGAGGAGAGGGAGTGGATAACTCTTTTACCGTATTTAATTTTAGCGATAGTGAAGTGTCCGTGAAACTTCCCCTGCAGGAAAATCACTGGAAAAAGCTTGTTGATTCATCAGATGAGATGTGGGACGGTCCCGGCTCATTGTTAACAGAAAAAACAGGGCAATTTAATCAAATCACTCTGAGAAAACACAGTTTTATTACGTTTATAAAGGAATGATCTATTTATGGAAAGATATATTTGTATTCACGGCCATTTTTATCAGCCGCCAAGAGAAAATCCCTGGCTGGAAGATGTGGAACTTCAGGATTCGGCATATCCCTATCATGACTGGAATGAGAGAATAACCGCCGAGTGTTATGCACCGAATGCTGCTTCGAGCATTCTCGACGTTGACGGAAGAATAGTAGATATCGTAAATATATATTCAAAGATAAGCTTTAACTTCGGCCCTACCCTGCTTTCATGGATGGAAAAGCATAAACCAGGCGTTTACCAGGCAATTCTTGAAGCTGACAAATTGAGCCGTGAACATTTTTCCGGGCATGGCTCAGCTTTGGCTCAAATATACAACCACATGATCATGCCACTTGCCAATAAAAGAGACAAGTATACGCAGGTTATATGGGGACTAAGGGATTTTCAATCAAGATTCGGAAGAGATGCGGAAGGCATGTGGCTTCCGGAAACTGCCGTAAATACCAAAACCCTTGAGGTACTGGTGGAACTGGGAATAAAATTCACCATACTGGCGCCCCGCCAGGCCCAGAAAATGAAAAGAATGGAGAGCCATGCTTGGAAAGATATGGGAAACGGGGAAATAGATCCTACAACACCCTATCTTTGCAGACTCCCCTCAGGACGAAGCATTTGCATCTTTTTTTACGACGGGCCTATTTCACAGGACCTCGCATTTGGCGGTTTGCTGGAAAATGGAGAAAACTTCGCAACGCGATTGCTTTCCGCATTTACCGAAAACAGGGACTGGCCTCAGCTTGTGCATATTGCAACCGATGGCGAAACATACGGACATCACCATTTTAAGGGGGATATGGCGCTGGCGTACTGCCTATATCATATAGAGTCAAAAAATCTGGCGAAAATTACAAATTATGGAGAATATCTCGAGAAACATCCGCCAAAATTCGAGGTGGAAATAAAAGAAAATACTTCATGGAGCTGTATTCACGGAATTGAAAGATGGAAAAATAATTGCGGATGTTGTTCCGGCAGCCATCCAGGCTGGACACAGGAATGGCGCACACCTCTTAGGGCTACTATGAATGCCCTGAGAGACAAACTGGCAGCCATTTATGAAGCAGAAGCCGGCAAATATTTTAAAGACCCATGGGTTGCGAGGAATGCCTATATTGAAATTATCCTGAACAGAACGGAAGATGCGGTTCGCAGTTTTATCGAAAAGCAAACAATTACGGCGCCAACAAAAGAAGAAATAACAAAAATCCTGAAACTCCTTGAAATACAGCGGAATGCCATGCTGATGTACACCAGTTGCGGATGGTTTTTCGATGAGATTTCCGGCATTGAAACAGTGCAGATTGTCAAGTATGCCGCAAGGGCAATTCATCTCGCAGAAGAAATTTCAGACTCCGCCATTGAGACGGAATACCGTGCGCTTTTAAAAAACATAAAGAGCAATGTGCCAAAATACGAAAACGCCGACAGAATATATGAATTATTTGTAATGCCCAGCAAAATAGACCTTTTTCATGTATGCGCCCACTATGCAATTTCCTCCCTTTTTGAAGATATTCGGGAAAAAGCGCCAAGTTATTGTTATTCTGTAACAACCGAAAAATATGAACAGCGGTACGCGGGGAGAGTAAAACTCGCTTTAGGGAAAATGCATATAGTATCAACCATCACATGGGAGGAGGTGGAGACAGTGTTCGCAGCGCTCCATTTAGGCGACCATAATGTAAATGGTGGCGTAAAATGTTTTACCACTGAACAGGAATTATTACACATGTTTCAGGAGATCGGGAATATTTTTGACAGAGGTGAAATCTCAGAAGTTATAAGACTTATGAACAACTATTTTGGCGCCCATAGCTATTCTCTGTGGCATCTGTTTACAGACAGGAAAAGGATGATTTTAGATCAAATCCTGCAATCCACAATGAAGGAAATAGAAGTTTCATTCAGGATGATTTATAAAAACAATTATTCCTTGCTGAATTTTCTCCATTATCTGCAGACCCCCCCGCCTCGTCCACTTTTTTTAACTGCAGAATATACGGTAAATAGAGATTTAATAAATATTTTTTCCCCAGAAGAAGAAATGAATCTTGAAAAACTTGAAAACCTCATCAACGAAGCAAAACGCTGGTCATTTGCCATTGATAAAAATGCCACTGGCTTTGCGGCAAATGTATGGATAAACTCACACATGGAACGGTTACGAAAGAAACCAAGCGATATCAGTCTTGTTGAGGAAATCGACGCCGTGATAAAACTATTAAACTCTCTCTCCGTAAAGCTGGACCTGTGGGAAGCGCAAAATATTTATTTCCATATCGGAAAAAACATTTATCACACAATGAAAGAAAAGTCATTAACCGAAGACCCTCGTTTTAGAAGATGGGAAGAGGCATTTAAAAAACTGGGATATTATCTTGGGGTGAAGGTGTCATAGATTGTAGAGACAACGCATGCGTTGTCTCTACAATTTGTGTCAAAAGAACATTTTGTAAAAAAATAATGGCTGAAAAATTTCAAAATAAATACCGAATACCATCTACCCGGCTACAAAATTGGAATTACGGGTGGGCAGGCACACATTTTATAACCATTTGCACGGCAAACAGAGAATATTTTTTTGGCGAAATAAATAATGGCATTCTGCAATTATCTAATGTTGGGGTAATTACAAATGTATTGTGGTATGAAATTAAAAACCACACAACAAATGTTGAATTGGGGACATTTATTGTTATGCCCAATCACGTTCATGGTATATTGGTTTTGAATGGAAATAACAACAACACCGACACAACCGTAGTAGAGACAACGCATGCGTTGTCTCTCTAAAGTGTCACCAAAAAGCAAATCGTAATAACAATTCCCGGTTGGGAACGGAAGTGAAATAATTTTTAAAATGTAAACAATCTCTATGTACAAAAGAAGAAGCGGCATATTACTACATATAACATCACTCCCATCGCCATATGGCATAGGAGATTTTGGGCCATTCGCCTACAAATTCATCGACTTCCTGGCAGAAACGAAGCAGTGTTTATGGCAAATCCTGCCGTTAAATCCCACATCCCTCCCCTATGGAAACAGCCCCTATAGCAGTTGCTCTGCCTTTGCAGGAAACCCTATCGTAATAAGCCCGGACATGCTAGTGGAAGATGGACTGCTTGCCAAGCCGGATATTGAAGGCGGCAGACGCTTGCCGAATAATCGGACGGATTACGCAAATACTACCGTCTATAAGGAAGGTATTCTTCAAAAGGCATATAAAAATTTTCAAATACAGAAAAAAGAAAAATATGCCTTTCCGTTATTCTGCGAACAGAACGCTCATTGGCTGGATGATTACACACTATTTATTGCCCTTAAAGAATATTTTCAGGGAAAAGTATGGAGCGACTGGCCTGCAGAAATAAAGCACAGAAAACCTGACGCAATGGTTGAATGGAGAGAAAAATTAAAAGAACGAACGGAAAAAGAAAGGTTTATCCAGTACATATTCTTTAAGCAATGGCACAAGCTCAAAGAGTACTGCAATAAAAAAAACATACAAATAATCGGAGATATTCCTATTTATGTTACGTATGACAGCGCTGATGTCTGGTCGCATCCGGAATTATTTAAATTAGATGAAGACAAACAACCATCATTCGTTGCGGGGGTGCCGCCGGATTATTTCAGTGAAACAGGACAAAAATGGGGAAACCCTATTTATACGTGGGATTTTCATAAAGAAACGGAGTTTTTGTGGTGGATCAAACGTATAGAACACAACATGAAGCTCTTTGATATTGTCCGATTAGACCATTTCAGGGGTTTCGTTGCGTATTGGGAGATCCCTGCGCACGAAGAAACGGCTATTAATGGCACATGGGTTGAAGCTCCTGTTGAAGACTTTTTTACCACCATTTTTAAACACTTTCCTAATTTACCCCTTATTGCAGAGGACCTCGGCACCATAACACCGGATGTAAAACTCGTTATGCAAATGTTTCAATTTCCCGGTATGAAACTTCTCCTGTTTGCCTTTGGCGATGATGTAGCAAAAAATCCTTATGTACCACATAATTATGAGAAAAACTGCGTGGTATATACCGGAACACATGACAACAATACCATAAAAGGGTGGTTTAAAAATGAGACAAACGAAGAAACACGAAAAAAACTTTTCAAATATCTTGGAAGAGATGTTTCCGAAACAAATGTGTGTCGGGAATTAATACGACTAGCAATGATGTCCGTTGCAAACACGGCGATCATTCCTATGCAGGACATCCTTGAACTTGACGAAGAAGCCAGGATGAATTTACCGGCAACCACTGAAAATAACTGGGCATGGAGACTGCTTTCCGAACAGCTCACGCCATCCGTAACGAATGCACTTAGAGAAATTACCGGAATTTATGGTAGGAGCTGATATGATACAAGCACACTTTCGCACCCCACGCATACCTATTGCCACCTACAGATTACAACTCAATAAACATTTTACCTTCCATGACGCAAAAGAAATAGTCGCCTATCTGCATGCTTTGGGCATAAGCGATATATATTGTTCTCCTTACCTGAAGGCCAGGGAGGGCAGCCTTCACGGGTATGACATCGTTGACAACCATTCATTGAATCCTGAAATCGGCACAGAACAGGAAATGGATGAATTATCCCGCGAGCTTGAGCATTATGGAATGGGGCACATATTTGATCTGGTGCCAAACCATATGGGTATTGCCGATAAAGAAAATGCATGGTGGATGGATGTGCTGGAAAACGGGATGAGTTCCTGTTATGCGAATTTTTTCGATATAGACTGGGATCCTATAAAGGATGAATTAAAAAATAAAATACTCCTTCCCGTCCTGGGAGATCAATACGGCAACGTCCTTGATAATCAGGAATTAACCCTGACGTTTGAAAACGGCTCTTTTTTTATACTTTACTACCATCACAAATTCCCCATACGACCACAAACATATCCGGAGATTTTAAAATACCGACTGGAGGAATTAGAAAAAACCTTACCGGAGGAAAACCTTCATCTGACGGAGTTTTTAAGCATTTTAACCGCTATTGACCATCTTCCCGCATACACGGAAACAGCAGAAGAAAAAATCAGGGAACGACGACGCGAAAAAGAGGTGATTAAAAAACGACTCCACACCCTTTACAACGAAAGCACGGAGATCCGAAATTTTATCGATGAAAATGTGCTGCTGTTTAACGGACAAAAAGGAGGCACGGAAAGCTTCGATCTCCTCGACAATCTGCTGGATAAACAGGTGTACCGGCTTTCCCACTGGCGAGTCGCCACCGAGGAGATTAATTACCGGCGGTTTTTTGATATAAGCGAACTCGCAGCAACCAGGGTAGAAGAGCCAGACGTCTTTCGGGAAACCCACGAACTTGTGTTTCGCCTCATCCGGCAAGGTAAAGTAACAGGGCTGCGGGTAGATCATCCCGATGGATTATACTGTCCGCCTGAATATTTTAAAGAATTACAAAAGAACTGCTATCTCCTGACTTTTGGTGGAAACGGGAAAAATTCAAAAAATAATCGCGCATCAGAGGATGAACAATCAGAGGAAAGGGCGGCGCTGACAAAGCAATACCATGAGATACTTGCAAGGGAACCGCACTATAAACCATTCTATATTGTGGGAGAAAAAATACTGGGAAGGTCAGAAAGGATACCGGAAGACTGGCCGATTTTTGGCACAACAGGATACGACTTTATTACCACGGTGAACGGCATATTTGTTGAAACAAAGAATGCAAAGGAATTTGACAAAATATACTCCAGGTTTATTAAAGAGACGATACACTTTCATGAGATTGTCTATGAAAAAAAGAGGCTCATTATGCAAGTGGCAATGTCTAGCGAAATCAACACGCTGGGGCACTATCTGAACCGTATCTCTGAAAAAAACAGGCATACCAGAGATTTTACGCTCAATAGCCTGACCTACGCAATTATTGAAGTAATCGCATGTTTTCCCGTATACCGGACATACATTCATTCCTCAGAGGTAAACGAACCGGATAAACGTTATATTGAACATGCTGTTTTTAAAGCAAGGCAAAAAAATCCCGCCCTTAATGAATCGATTTTTTTCTTCCTTAAAGACGTGCTTCTCAACAATTATCCCGGATATTTTAACGAGGAAGGCAAAAAAGCATGGCTTAATTTTACCATGAAATTTCAACAAATTACGGGCCCGGTTATGGCAAAAGGGGTAGAGGATACTGTTTTTTATGTATACAACCGCCTCATTTCACTGAACGAAGTTGGCGGCAGTCCCGATTGGTTTGGGACTTCAATCGAAGCCTTTCACGGACAAAATACGGAAAGGGCAAAATCATGGCAACATTCCATGTTAGCCACTTCCACACATGATACCAAACGAAGCGAAGACGTCAGGGCTCGCATCAACGTCCTCTCCGAAATACCGGCAAAATGGAGAGAATGTCTGATAAAATGGAGCAGAAACAATAAAAAACACAAATATCTTGCAGGAGACCTAGCCGCCCCTAGCAAAAATGAAGAGTATTTATTTTATCAAACACTTATTGGCGCCTGGCCTTTTGAACCAATGGACGATTCAGGGTATGAAATCTTCAAAAACAGGATTAAGGAATACATGCTCAAAGCGTCACGCGAGGCAAAGGAAAATACGAGCTGGATAAACCCAAATACGGTATATGAAGAGGCATTAATGCACTTCATTGACAACGTAATGAACAGGAAGCAAAATAATGCTTTTTTGCATGATTTTAAAAAGTTTCAGGAAGAGATTTCTCATTACGGCATATATAATTCGATCGCACAGACGTTGCTTAAGATAACTTCTCCCGGAGTCCCGGATATTTATCAGGGGAATGAAATATGGAGTTTTTGCCTCGTGGACCCTGACAACCGCATGCCCGTTGATTATGGCCTGCGAATGAGCATGTTGGAAGAATTAAAAGAGCAGGAAACAAGCGGCGGAATACAGGCCCTTATTACAAATATGATGAGAAACAGGGAAAAGGGCTTGATAAAACTGTATGTTACCCACAAGGCGCTTACCTTCCGGAAAGAGAACAGAGAACTGTTTGAAACCGGGAATTATACGCCCCTTGAGGCTGCGGGAACAAAAGAAAATAATGTATGTGCATATGCAAGAAACAGCAACACCAAAACCGCGATTGTCGTCGCACCCCGGTTCATGACGCAAATTCTTTCCCATCCGGAAGAATTGCCCTTTGGAAAGGACGTGTGGGAGGATACCTTTCTTTCCCTCCCTTTTGAAGATAACGCAGCAGGATACCAAAACATTTTTACAGGAGAGGTTGCTAAGACAACTATTCATAATAATGCAAAAGGCATATTCCTTTCAGAAATATTTACCACCTTTCCGGTGGCCCTGATGGAAAGAATTTGTTAAAATCTCATTCTACAATAATTGGCTACTTTGTGATAAGCGGAGCATTTGCTATAAACGGTTGCTGCTCGTTCCTCAGTTGAAATATCTAAGCCTATTAAATTCATGTAGTGCGACGAACCTCGTCGCACTACAAAGGACAATTTTCCGTTTCAAAAGACTAAAGTGTTACCCGTTTTTTAGTACCATTTTCACTCGTTGCCAAACAGTTAAATTTGTTGCCTTTGGCAGTCTGATTTCATTATCTTATATTATCTTATTACAACATCCTCAACATATAAACACATCTTATATGAAAAAAAGAATTGCAAAAATCGAAAGAAAGACCAAAGAAACACAAATTGAGTTGGTTTTGAATATTGACGGAGAAGGAATATGCAACGTTAGTACAGGGATTGGTTTCCTGGACCACATGCTCGAATTATTAACCAAACATGCCTTATTTAATCTGGATATTACCGCACATGGTGATATTCAGGTAGATGGCCACCACACGGTTGAAGATATTGGGATATGCCTTGGCCTGGGAATAAAGGAGGCATTGGGCGACAAAAAAGGAATCCGGCGTTTTTCAAACGCCAGTATCCCCATGCAGGAAACGCTGGCAAATGTAGCCATAGACATAAGCGGAAGGTCTGCACTGGTATTTAATGCAAACTTTCATAATGAAAAGATTGGCAATTTTGATGTAGAACTTATTCGGGAATTTCTTGAAGCATTCACAACGAATGCAGGCGTTAATTTACACATAAATATTTCTTACGGTACAAATTCCCACCATATGGCTGAGGCGGTGTTCAAAGGCATGGCAAAGGTATTGTGCGAAGCCGTCCGCCTTGATGAACGCATAACCGGCATACCTTCAACGAAAGGAGTACTTTAATGTTACATGGCCGTTCTTTTCTGTTTTTTTCAAAACCTGAATGCAGCTTCGCAAGAAAAGTCATTTCCTATGTTATTTACATAGCATTCCTTTTCATTATAATCTTCCTGCCAAACACACCCGCATCATTTTGCTCGGAACTTGCGGATAGTCCATGGCCTATGTTTCGGCACAATTTACAACGTACCGGATTAAGTCCTTATAAAAGCATTCAAAATCCGGTGATAAAATGGACATTTCAAACAGAAGGAGCTGTGACCTCTTCACCATGCATTGGAAATGACGGCGTTATTTACTTTGGCTCTAAGGATAAAAAACTTTACGCTGTATCCAGGGACGGCAAACTAAAGTGGACATTTCAAACACAGGGAGAGGTTGAATCTTCCCCCGCAGTAAGAAAGGACGGAACAATTCTGTTCGGGTCATGGGATGGCAACCTTTATGCTTTAAATGCCGACGGGAGTTTATTGTGGAAATATGCAGCCGAAGGAGGGATTATTTCGTCTCCGGCAATAGCGCCGGATGGAACAATTTATTTTGGATGCTGGGATAAAAAATTACATGCAATTACTTCAGACGGAAAATTAAAATGGACTCAGCGAACCGCGGACCACATAGTTTCATCTCCGGCAATAGCACCGGATGGTACGGTATGCTTCGGCTCTGAGGATTACTTTTTATTTTCCATGACGTCTGAAGGAAAGGCATCATGGAGTTTCGGAACACGGTATATTCTGGATGCATCCCCCTTAATCAGACAAAATGGTGATATCTGCGTAGGGTCAGAAGATGCAAAGTTTTATGTTTTTCAACCCGATGGTCAAGCAAAATGGACATACAATACCTTATATGATATTGATTCATCCGCTGCAATCGATACGGAAGGAAACCTTTACGTTGGTTCAGGGGATAATAATCTCTATGCATTTACCCCCGATGGAAAGTTGAAATGGACATATGCGGCAAGAGGCTCAATTCGTTCTTCACCAGCGGTTACATCAGACAATGTTATATATTTCGCATCGGGAGATAAAAAAGTTTACGCATTGGACCAAAACAGCAATTTGAAATGGTCTATCACTACCGGAGATGCGGTCGAATCATCGCCCTGCATTGACAAAGACGGCACAGTATATATCGGTTCCAATGATGGAAAGCTCTATGCTATAGGTGAAAAAAACGCCAGTAACTAAAGGTATATACTAAACAGGCTTATAACAGGTGAATTCAGTACAGACGGCGTGAAGAAGTTTTTAGATAAAAAAAGGGCTAGCAACATAATTTACTTGCTGGCCCTTAAATACCTCAAATGCAACTCCAGGCGGGTCCAGGTTTGTAACCTGAACCTATAGTTTATGCAGATAATGGGGGCCATGTAATGCGGTAAAATTCCAATGCCAAAATCACAAAATCTTTGTTTGGAATTTATTTGTCATTTGTTCTGCCAACAAAAGGCGGGATTGAACGTATAAAACGTTTGGTTCAGGTTACAAACCAATATCATTAAATTAAGCTACCTCCCAAAGCCCCCTTTATAAAGTGGGTTGTTTTTGATCCAATATCATTAACTTAATGATATTGGGATGCAGTCCTGTGAAGAAGTTTTCAGATAAAAAAAAGGGCCAGCAACATAATTTACTTGCTGGCCCTTAAATACCTCAAATGCAACTTTATAACATAAATGTACGTAAAAAATCACTCGTTGTAGTACATTACGCCTTCATCTTCATCTTCACTTTTACATCTTTAATCTCTTCAAATGTCTGACCTGCACCAGGCAACTCACCGGCGCCTGAACCACCTTGTATGGCAGCACTCATCCTCTTTGCGCCCCGTTCATCCATGTAGGTAGCAAACCAATAGAGGAATGTTACAAAGAATCCACCTCCCACAATATTACCCAAGGTAACCGAAACAAGGTTCCATCCGAACATCTTGCCGAAGTTGATAACAGCAGGGTCATGAGGCAATAAACATGCCAGCGTCATAATAGACATATTTGCAACACAATGCTCCATACCTGTAGTAACAAAGCAGAACAAGCACCACCAAATCATAATAAGTTTGCCAGAGTCGCTCGTACATCTGAAACTACTCCAGACAGCAAGACAAACAAGCCAATTACAAAAAATACCCCTGAAAAACAATTCCCACCATGGCGCATTCATTTTATATGTTGCTACTTTCAGCAAAAACGACAACCATGGATCTTTGGCAAAAACACCTGTGGGAATAAGCATTAATGCAAACAACATTGAACCTGCCAAATTACCTATATATGTCCAAAACCACCCTAACATACTATCACCAAACGTTACTGTACCTCTAAAGCAACCTTTAAAAATCAATAGATTATAACCCGTAAACAGTTCAGCACCGGCAAAAACTACGAGCGCCAATGCCAGGCCAAAGAATATTCCGGCAGCAATCTTACCCAGCCCTGGATTTATTGCTCCGATAGGAGCCGCAACAATAAATGCAATGAGAACACCAAACCCAATATAAAAACCTGCCATTACGGAAAGCGTCAAAAAGCCTATAAGGCTATGTTTCATGCAAGTCGCTTTTTTAAGTGAAACCGCCGCAATTGCATCAACAGCACCAGTATATAACATTAATTTTTTCTCCTTTAAAATAATGTTGAAAACACCATCTTAAAAACCTCTCCTTAAGCCTCGTTAATACAACCAAAATTGCCACCATTCCAAACTGAGTAACCATATACATTCACTCCTTATTTGCCTTTGCTTACGACCTTAAAACACCTCCTTTCTCTTTCATCTCATACATCATTATTCCCTCTACAAAATACTTGTACGTTTTTTTGCCGCAATACAGCACTGCAATAACAGACATTAAAGCAATGAATGCATAAACCTAAATATCCCGAGTCCGTCCTTTTTTTCTGTTTTCGTTTTACCCACGTGTAAACTATACCGGGAGGCATGGACAAATTGCTTTTGTACTCTGTTATTTCCCACTCCTCATATCGCTGATAGTCTGCCTTGCAAGCGACAACTGGTCCTCCAGCGCCCATATTTCTCCCTGCAATTTTGCCTTTTCAGCCTCAAGGAATGCAATTGCATCGTTCATCTCCTCGTTTTTACGTTTTAGATCCAACTCCCGCTGAGCAAGCAGTTTCGCAGCATTTTCCGCCGCTTCCTTTTGTTGTTTTATTTCATTTACCAACGCATTCGCTTCTTCAACTGAAGCGAACGCCTTCATAACCCTTTTGGTCGTTTCTTCCTTAAACGTTTTCTCCCTCCGGTAACCAAGGTCTTTCATGGAATAATATTTGCTTATCATCTTCGCCGCAAATGCAATGTTTATGAATAACAATATTATTATTAAAGTCTTTGCGTTTACCGAAAAACCCTTTGCCTTTGCCTGTTCATTTCCCATAATTTACACTCCTCGTTAGTGTATTTAAATTCTTACTATCATATAAACGCTTATCTTTCCGTTATGTCCCTAAATACACCTTCAATTCTTAACGGCTTACCATTTTCATCACGGACAAGATTACACGTTGTTTCAGAAATAAACTTTTCTCCATTTTTTCTTTTGCAATAAGCGGTAAAATCCCTCCAGACTTCCACCTCTTCCAATTTTTCCAGCAATTCCTTCCTGTCGTCAGGGTTTACATAAATATCCGCCAATCGCGAACCAACTACTTCTCCCGGCGAGCTGTATCCAAGAATCTCTGCACCTGCCTGATTAATCCACTTAAATACGCCGTCCTTGCCGGGTTCACACTGAAAAATCCCCTCCTTCAAAGAATTTAATAACAGTCTGTATCTCTTTTCAGACTCAATAATATCCAGCTCCGCCTTTTTTCGCTCAGTGATATCCCTGAGTACGCCACGAATAGCAACAGGCTTGCCTCTTTCATCTCTGACCAGGGTGCTGGTACGTTCCGCGTAAAAAGTCTCCCCATTCTTCCTTTTAAAGAGCGACGTAAAATCACGCAACATACCCTCTTTTTCCAGCTTTTCGCAAAGCAGCCTTCTGTTCGCTGAGTCCACATAAATATCTCTAACTTTTGTACCTATTACCTCTTCGGGGTTGTCAAACCCAAGAATCTCAGCGCCGGCCTTGTTGATAAACGTAAATGTACCTTCCACTTCAGGCTCTGACTGATAAATACCCTCTTTCAAAGACTCAAACAGTTCTCTGTAACGGCGCTCGGACTCAATCACTTTTTTTTTTCCTCATCCAGTGCGCACGCAGTAGTAAGCTGCCGGGCAATAAGAACTGCCGCGATTATAATGGGAAACGCAAGAAACAACAAAATCGCATTTACAACATACTGAAGATTATAGACAACGCCGTACCCTTCATCCTTGTCGATTTCTGTAATAAGCCCCCAGTTGAAATCCGGCATCCATCGCCACACACCCAATACCGTTACCCCGCTATAATCTTTGTATCCCCTTGCGTCAAACCCGTCAGTGCCTGCAATACACTGGGCTACGCCATACGTCAACACATCAGTGCCAGGCTCAACCACCTTCAGTTCCAGTGAACACCGCTTTTCCACCACACCCATTTCCCTGAGCGTTTCGGCAAACCGTGATTCAGTGATCATGTACCCTTCTCTGTTCACGAGGTATGCCTCACCCGTTGTGCCCAATTCAACTTTTACGACCATATCGCTCAACGTGTTAATGTCAAGTCGTAAAACTATTACCCCGTTGATTATGCCTGATTCGTCTTTTACCGGTGCCGAAACAAACATGGTAGGCACACCCATTTCTTTTTCACCATTTTCGTTTATAAGTGGAATATCAGCAGGGTGCACCTCAGAAACGAACGTTTTACCCCTTGTAGCCTCCGTAAAATAATTTTTTTGGGAAACATCGCCTCCCACCATAATTTCCATTGTTGAAATGGTAACCAGGCCATTGCTGTTGCATAGAAATATTTCTTTGTATCCGTATTCAGATATTAACCTGTTCAGATACAATAAAATACTTGCATAATCTGCGTCTTTCTTTGTAATTTTCAAACTCTTAAGAATGACAGGGCTGTCGCCAATCACACGAGCGTCTTTCTGCCTTTCGCGCATCCATGTTCGTATCAAATCCTCTTGCTTAGACTCAACCCCCTGCAGGTTTCTTACCAACTCCCTCTCAACATCGGACTGCATCTTCGGATACGCGACGATCCTCAGTACTACCAAAGGCAGCAAGGTAAATGCAATCAGCAAAAAAATGAGTCGATTCCTGATCGAAATAAACATTTTTTTCTCCATAATTTAACAAAATTGCACATCCAAAAATAACTATTACAACCTGTAACCGTTTTTCACTTCCCACCTTGCCTGCCAGTGCGAAGGATACTCACGCTTTCCAAGTTTATCAAACACAACGACAACTATCATCAGAATAATAACACCTACCATAACGGGGTTTAAGTGTACATATACCCCAGAACCTAAACCTCCGGACTGTACTGCTACATAAGCTATGGCACCTGCCGGAGGATGAATAGAGCATGTTACCATTATAAGTACGACCGCAATGGCAACGCCAATTGAAATCTAATACCAGTTAGTGCCAAACAAATCATAAATCACACACCATGAGCACGCACCGGCAAAATGCATCATAATCACATTTCTAGGCTGCGCCAGGGGGGCTTTATACGCCTCGTAAATCAACACCGCAGACGCACCAAAAGGGCCTAATAACATAGAAAATCCTGAAGAAAACGCAAGCCATGACGTAATCTCTATGCCTTTGATCGCACCAAACAAGGCTAAACCACAACTCCCTCGCAGAAATCGCCGAATGCAACATTTTCGGCAACTTCTTTACCGTCTCTAAAAGCGACATTTTTTTCTCTCCCTCATTTTTTAGATGCAAAAAAAATTCGCTAAACAAGCACAACAACAGATATTATTACCATCATCTCACCATCTTAGCATTTTACAGGGTTTCATTTCCTCTGCACAAAAAACTCCTGCTGCATAACTCATCCGTCAACCCCAATCACGAGTTATCCGCTGTTCAGAATAATGAGGATAAGACCCCTGCATAACGAAAAAATCATGTCCCCCTCTCTCTTTCTCTCTTAACACGCCCTTAATTTACCAAAATCTTTCCCAGATGAACAAGTATCATCAATAAAAACAAAACAACCATCAACATTAACTACGGCCATACCAAACCTATTAGAGTAAATTGCAAGACTTGCATTTGTACGGTATACGACATATACGAAAAATATACCAACACCCCCACAAAAAACAAAAAAACCTTCCCCTGATAACGTAACATATATAAATACCTATATTTGCGTAATAATCAGAAAAAGGGCGCTCAAATAAAATATTTGCAGGCAAACATTAAAAATATTTCATAATGCAATAGCAATTTCAGTATGAAATCATTTTATGCCATCATCGGGAATTTCATGTTGGGGTTTGATTTTGTATTTTTTGATCTTTCTCCAAAGTGTTGTTGTCGAAATGCCGAGCACTTGCGAAACCTTTGTCTGGTTGCCGCCATATTTATTCATTGCCTCAACTATGGCGTTTTTTTCCTGTTCCGACAGGGTTTCAACAATAGAAGATTTTACCGTCACATCCCTCTCCGGATTGCTATTATGCGCAACAAACCCTCCCGTAGGAAGCGGAAGCGCCTCTACCCCGATTACCTGATTCTTCGACAAGGCAACCGCCCTTTCTACAATATTTTGCAATTCCCTGATATTGCCCGGCCAATCATAATTCAGCAAAACAGCCATCGCGCTACCGGAAAAGACCCTTTTGTCCTTTTTTAATTTATCTGTATACAACTCCAGAAAATAATTGACCAGCAAGGGGATGTCTTCCTTTCGCTCTTTTAATTGGGGCAAATGGATGCGTATAACGTTAATACGGTAAAACAGGTCTTTTCTAAACCGTCCCTGATTAACAGCCCTCTCAAGATTTTCATTTGTTGCGGCAATAATCCTCACATCCACATGTATTGATTTGTTTCCGCCTACCTGTCGAATTTCCCCATCTTGCAGAAAACGCAAGAGTTTTACCTGGGTAGAGGCAGACGTTTCCCCGATTTCATCCAGAAAAATAGTTCCCTTATGTGCATGGTGGAACAACCCTACCTTCTCTTTCACCGCCCCGGTAAAAGACCCTTTTGCGTGGCCAAAGAGTTCGCTCTCCTGCAAATTTTCCGGTAACGCGCCGCAATTAATAACAACAAACGGGTATCCGCTGCGGGGGCCGTTGTAATGAATCGCCCTTGCAATCAACTCTTTCCCGGTTCCGCTTTCTCCCGTTATCAGGACAGTGCTTTCGGTGCGGCTCACATCTGCTGTAACCTTCAGTACCTCTACCATAACGGCAGAATTGCCGATAATCCCCTCCAGCTTATATTTTTCCCTTACTTCTCCTTCCAGATATTTAAGCCGCTCTTTCAGTTCCTTTTTTTCAAGGGCATTCTTAGCAACCTTTAACATTTCCTGATAACGAAAAGGCTTGGTGACATAATCGTACGCGCCTTCCCGGATCGCCTGAACAGCCGTGCTAATAGCGCCATATGCCGTAATTACTATTACCTCGGTCGCCGGATTTTCTGTTTTTACGGCATTGAGCACCTCCAAACCATTCACCTTCTTCATCTTTAAATCCGTCACTACCAGATCGTATACGTTGCCGTCCGACAGCTTCTTAATCGCACCTTCACCACTTGATACACACTCTACGTGATACCCTTCGTCCTTAAACGCAATCAGGAGGGACTCTCTCATTGCATCC
Organism: Candidatus Kuenenia sp.; assembly: GCF_027493735.1. Lineage (NCBI taxonomy): Bacteria > Pseudomonadati > Planctomycetota > Candidatus Brocadiia > Candidatus Brocadiales > Candidatus Brocadiaceae > Candidatus Kuenenia > Candidatus Kuenenia sp. The sequence goes on along the minus strand of NZ_JAOSKF010000021.1, from coordinate 161,344 downwards.
TGATCTTCTACTACAAGTATTTTATAGTTTTTCATGATTAAAAAATTATCCTGCCAAAAGGTTGCCCTGCACATCCTGTTTTTCGTTCATAACGGGCAATTTTATATAAAAAGCCGTTCCCCTGCCATATTTACTCTTCACATCTATCGTACCTCCATGCTCATCAATGATACGCTGAACAACGGACAGCCCAAGCCCGGTGCCTTCCGATTTTGTCGTATAAAAAGGCTCAAATACCTTGTTTATTTCGTGCTCAGCCATCCCAATCCCGTTGTCCGATATGATGATCTCGATTGCATTTCTCAAAAATAATGTAGTTTTCCGTACAACAATCCTGATTCGGCCGCCATCGGGCATTGCATCCAAAGAATTTATAAATAAATTCCATAATATCTGATGGATTAAATCCGTATCAATATAGACTTTAGGCAGTACGGTTTCGTAGATTTCCTTTATTTCAATTTTATCCGTAAACCTCTTATCCTGCCCTAAGAGAAAAATGGTATTTTTAATTATTCCCTTGATGTCCTGCAAAACTAAGGAAGGCTCGCGGGGATGCGCAAACGACAGGAAATCGCTTATAATCCTGTCCAACCTTTCCGATTCCCCGACAATCATTTCCAGCAAATCCATGTCCTGTCCGGACAATTTCAGATGTGAATCTAAAATCCCAACCGAATTGCAGATTGCCCCCAGAGGGTTTCTTATTTCATGGGCAATTGCGGCGGCCAGTTCACCCATTGAAGCCAGTTTTTCGGAGCGCCTGACCTGATCTTCCATCCTTTTCCTCTCGGAAATATCTCTGACAAACTCTCTGATAAATATACATTCGCCTGTTTTCCGGTTGTAAAAACCCGTCCCATGAATCTCGACATTTATTTCATTTCCGGATTTCGAGAGAAAGACCGTTTCCAGCTCGCTGCTTCCCGTCTCTTTTATCAGGTTTATATGCCGTTTTATCTCGTCGCGGTAACCGGCAGGAACGATATCTCCAAGTTTCATCTGTTTCATTTCTTCAATAGCATATCCCAGTTTGTTTAGCTCCGTTTTGTTGACGTCGGTAAAATTCCCTTCAGGATGAATCTCGTGAATCATTTCCGGCGCATTCTCCACAAGATCCCTGTATTTTTTTTCTGATTCTTTGATAGACAAAAACAGCCTGGCATTTTCAATGGTAATCGCTATTTGAGAAGTCAACTGGTTTAATACGTCATAATGCATTTCCTTAAAAGCGTTTTTCTTATAGCTCCCTAACGTTAACGTCCCAATCGATTCCCCTTTTGATTTCAATGGAAAACATAAATAGGAATGTATCTCTTTTTCATAGAGTTTGTTGTCGAAAGCGTATTCTCCACTGCTTGTGTCCGCAACAAAGACGGGGACTCCCTTTTCAAAAACAATGTCCTGCGCCATTGTTTTTCCCGGTAGTTGTTGAATGCCCAGCCAATTTTTTGCCAACAACACCCCGTCAACAATATTCGATTCTTCAAACATTTCAGGCCCGTCCGGAAAATACGCTACGCTTAACCATGTAATATCAATCATGCGTTTCAATTCCCTGAATACCGCCTCATAAACCGCCTTAATATCAATGCCGGAAGCTATTGTCTTATTAATATTATTAATAATATCCTTTTCCAGGGCTATCAGCTTAACCTTTGTGATGTCCTTTGAAATGACTACAAAACCAATGGGTTTCCCATTTTCAGAGCGCCGCAACGTTGCCGTATCATGCACCGGAAAGACTTCGCCGTTTCTCCTCCGTTTCATCACTTCGCCTTCAAATCGTCCGCTCTTAAAGGCCTTTTCAAGGATGAAATCTACCTTTCCGGACTCAATATCCTCTTCCACGTGAAGTTTTCTTATATTAGCAATGCCAATCATCTCCTCCTGCCGGTATCCAAAAATCAGGCTCGCACCTTTATTAAAAGCAAGAATGTTGCCGCTCAAATCCTGGGCAATAATAGAATATTCCGTAGAACCGGCGAGAATACTATTTAAAAAATTGGTTGTGGACTGAAGTTCGAGGGTTCGTTCCTTAACTTTATTTTCAAGGTCAATCGTATAATTTCTCAGTTTTATCGTTTTTTCTTCAAGAGATGCCGCCATCACATTAAACTCTTTTGCCAGTTTTCCTATTTCATCGTTTCTTTCTTTATATATTACCCTTTGCCCCAGATCACCGCCGGTTATTTTTTTCGTTACTTCGGTAATTTCATAAATAGGAGAGGTTATTCTCCTGCTAAAGTAAAAAGCAGCCAGGGTAAGCGGAAATGCCAGCACCATTAACATAGAGAGTACAAAGTTTTTTAAACTATAGGCAGTTTCATAGCCTTCGTGAATGTTTATCTGTGTAAGCAACCCGCAGTTAATATCGGCAATCCAGCACCATGCGCCCAACACCTTGCATCCGTTATAATTAATATACCCTTTTGTATCGTATCCATCTCTGCCGCTCAAACACTCCGCCACTCCCGCAGTACGCATTCCGGTACGGGGATTTAATACTTTTAATTCAAATATGGTGTTTCTTCGTATCAGTCCTGAACTTTTTAATTCCTCTAAAAACCGTGACTCTGTTACCATATAACCTTCCCGGTTAATCAGAAAGGTCTCTCCTGTGGCCCCTAACTTTACATTTTTTAAAATGTCGTTAAGAGGCGTTGTATCGATGCCAAAAACGACGGCGCCCAGAAGAGAATTGTCCGGTTTAAGGATCGGAGCTGATAAAAATATTACATAACTTTCCGCAGAACGGTCTGCCTCTGCCTCATCCTCCATGAAAAAAGGCGTGATGCCTGACGTCTCCATTTCCCCCATTAGCGCTTCACGGCAATACTCAGCATACCTGTTGCTTCTTTCAGCAGGTTTTGGAGCCGAAGCAACCACGCTTCCCCCCAAAGAGACAACACCTATCGTTTTATATCCATACTCGTTTTTAATCTTTTCGGTATATGCTGACAAGGCGGAAAAATCATCGCCGGAAATGGCACTTGCAAATGAAACAGAAATATTTTTTGTTATCATTTTCGCCTCGTGTTTCCGCTCATTAAGCCACATCTTTATCAGCTCTGCCTGCTTCTGTTTCACCCCTTCCAGGTTACGCACCAACACACCTTCCAGGTCAGATTTGGCCTTGGGGAATGCGAAAAAAAGAAGCAGCAACAACGGCGTAAATGAACATAATAACAATATTAAAATGAAACTTTTTTTTATGGATTTAAATAAAAACATAATCTGTGTTTTTAACAAGGTAAAAGAATACTTACGGGAAAATTAGGAACAAGCCGTAAGATGTTTGGTGTTTTCTCGTTTTTTTTGCGGCACATTTATTCTTTCCTGTCGTGTTCCTTACTTTCTCCAGCCCGCTGTTCCAGCAAGGCTCTCGATTTCTCAATCGCTGCATGAAGTTTCTTTTCCAACAACTCTTTTGGAGGCAATTCGGTTAAATATTCTGCAATCTTAATGGAAGACTTGTTCAACTCCAGCAGTTCAATCTTTCTACACCTTCCCCCTCCAAATTCTTCTCATCCTTTCCTTTTACTTCTTCACCAGTTTCCATCTTCCCTTAGTTTTAAACTTCCGTTTGGTTCGACCCACCAACCTTTCAGCTTACGTTAAAGTAATCGAGTGAAGTCTTCGTTATCAATTGCCATTCGCTTCTGTCTGGCAACAAAGGTAAATCCTGCGCCAAGTTCCAGAATAAAAGATTCCAGTTCCCTTAGAATCGCAGCCTCCATGTCAGATTCGCTGTATATATCTTTCAGATTTAAAAAATCCAGCACGTAGGGATCACGAAAAACAAGGTCTGGTGATATTTTATCGTTAGAACGTAATTCAGCCAATTCGTGCTTTGCCAATTCTTCTGGTTTTCTGGAAATAGCCGTGCGCTCATAAAGCATTGAATCGATCTTCTTGCGTAGGGTACGTACACTCCACCGCTCTACCCTGCACATTTCAGTGTAAAACTCTCGTTGCAAAGGTTCTTTTAAGGGAATTAGTGCGATAAAATGAGTCCAGCTTAAATGCCGTATCAGCGATACGACAATCTCTTTGGATGGGTAAACATCTGCGAATTGAATCATTCTGCGCAGATTTTTTCCGGAAAAATTGTTGCCATATTCCAATATTAATTGTCGTGACAGTGATACGATAATCTCTCTGCCATATTCCGCCCGTTTTCCTTTCAGAATTTCTTCATTAACCCGCTTTCCAATCTGCCAGTAAAGCATGGTTATAGCGGCATTGACCGTTGAGGCAACTGTATGGCGGGCTTCCTCGATAAGGCAACGAACGTCCTTATAAAAGTTGCTTACAACAATATCTTCCACATTTTTTTTCATCACTTTATATCCTGCCCTGATTTTGTTTTGACCGAACCTACCCTGAAGTGTATGTCCCTGACTATACCCCTCCGTACAGGAATATTTTCACCGGAGAACAACCTCTTCCTTATTATTCTTATTCCGATAAACAAGATACAACAATCCGTCTGCCATTGAATAATTGTAAGGGAAGGGGCACAATGTCCCGCTTAATTTACTTATCATATAATTATACATTTCTTCCGCCTTTTGCGGGGACATACCCTCCTTCACTGCATATAAATACCCTAACCCCAGATCCTCGCCTATCGGTGACCGTATACTTGCCAAACCATACTCCGAAGGATTATTGACAATCGGCGAATCCTTTTCCATACCAAACAATGACGGCAAACAAGAATATCCTGCAGAATGCAGATACTCTTCGTTCAGCACAAAGTCAAGTGTTTCCATCGCTTCATTTTCAGTCTCTGTCGGAAACCCCACTATGACGTAAAGGTGAAACGAAATGCCCGCTTTCAAACATTCATCCAGCGTCTTTTTTACCACATCGCGTTTTGTCCCCTTTTTCATTTTATCCAGCACACGTTGACAATACGACTCCAATCCAAACACCAGCTTTTGACACCCTGCTTCCGCCATTTTTTTCAAAACGTCTCCGGTAAGGGCTTTTTCAAAACGCACGCCTCCCATCCATTTTATTTCATCCCTGCTTTTCAATAAGCATTGAGAAATTTCACGCAATTTATTCATCGGGACCGATTCATCCGTAAAGAAGAAACACTTTGTTTGGTATTCCCGTGAAAGTTTCTGTATATCTTCCATTATCAGGTCAGTGCGCCGTAACCGAAAGTTTCTATGGTCAAGGTGCAAATTACAAAAGGCACATTTCCTGTAATAGCAGCCCCGCGAGGTCTGTATGGGCAAAACAAGAGAGGGGGTAAAGTAAAGAGACAGAGGGAACCCTTTAAAATCAGGCGTCGGCAAGGTATTTAAATCTTCCGAAAAGTAATTATCGTTAATCTTTATAACGCCTTTTTCCCGGTAAACAAGATTTGGCACCTTTTTGAAATCATTTTTGCCATCCACCTGCGCACACAATTCCAGTAGTGCGTGCTCTCCCTCAAAAACAATAAAGCTGTCCACCAGTGCAAAAAGTGAATCAACCTTTTTCAATTCCTCTATGAGTTTCGTAAAAACACTTCCGCCAACGGTGATGTGAATTTCCCTGTTTTGTTCTTTTATTAGCTTTGCAAGGGTGAGGCCAGGTACTATTTGCGAAGTGTTAGTAATAGAAATACCTACTATTTTTGGCGTCGTTTCCAAAATTGAGGACAGGACATATTCTTTATAAAAGGAGAGAAAAATATTTTCTCTCTCTGAATGGATTGCCTGCAAAATATCGTTCGAGGAATATACTGAAAACCTCATGGTGTTACTTACCGCCGTCATCACTGAAGGATAAAAAAGGGACGACATAAGCCGAAGGGCTTCATTCACAATATAGACGGCTTCCATATAGCTATCAAGGTGGTAGAAGGCATCAGACCGCAAAATATTTTTTGCGCGTTCTACGTTATGTATGAACCACGGAAGTGCTTCCACGGCCTCTGTTAAAGCATTTCTCTCTTCATGATAATTGAGGCTGTTTATGAGACGTCCTTCTAAACCGCGTAATTTATCCGTAATTTTATTGTAAGATTCGCCGCATGTTTTCTGCGTCAGAAGCATATCCAGCAGCTCGATATTCAAATCTCTCTGTATAACATCGCTGACGCCGTTTTGTTTTAAAAAGGCAGTTAAGGAAGGCAGACTGAGATATGGTTGAGAAGGATGCCATGAAGGAGGAAAAAGCAACAAAACTTTCATTCTTTCACCTTTCTTGCGCTTGTTTCATGGTGAGCGCCACGTCACGCAACGCTCATTGAACAACTATTCCATACATAACCCTATGCTTCAGCATAGATTATGTATAGCAGGCACTGCTTACCGGAAATTGGGCTGTTACGAAGCACGACTTACGATTTACGATTTTAGATTTGGAATTTTAAATCGTACCTCATACTTCATAAATCCCTGCGGGATTGAAAGTATAAAACGTATGGTTCCGGCTTCGTCGTGAGATCAGCCGGACGGTTGCAAACCTGAACCCGCGCAGAGCCGTTCAGAGAGAAAGATTTTCTTCTCCCTTTTTGGTCTTTGCGACTTTGTGTGAATATTTTCATTCCCATTCGTGAGCAACAGTTCCTGATGTTTAATTATACTGCATATTGCGCGTGGTGACAAAAGTACCTGTAGCGGCAGGAGTTCCCCACCCCACCGCCCGATACGGTTGCTGTCAGGAGGAAAACCCCTGACAGCGCAGAAAAATCACCTATTCTCATTCACGGCAATACTTTCGGCGGCATTATTGACTCCAAATTCAACGCCTCCCTCCCGCTCAAAACGTTCATCTGTTTCTGCGATTGCGTCTTTACAGGCAAACCGTAAATCTTAATAAATCCAAGAGAAGCCGCATGGTCAAAGACGTCCGTTTTCTGGTAAGTAGCAAGTTCCTCACTATAAAGGGCGTGAGGCGATTTTCTCCCGACTACGGCACAAGACCCCTTTGACAATTTTACGCGAATCGTTCCATTCACAATTCTCTGACTGCTCAATACATAAGCGACAAGATCCTGATGAAAGGCAGAAAACCAAAGGCCATTGTAAATCAAATCAGCATAATGACTTGAAACTATTTCCTTAAAGCGCAAAGCATCTTTTGTCATATTCATGCCTTCGAGCGCCTTATGTGCGGCATGAAGTATAATGGCAGCCGGCGCCTCGTAAATTTCACGCGATTTTATCCCCACCAGCCGGTTTTCTATATGATCAATGCGGCCAACGCCATGCTCTCCCCCCAGTGCGTTTAGCGTATTAATAAGCGCAACCCCTTCTGTTTTTTTGCCATTTAACGCTATCGGGATACCTTTTTCAAAATCGATTTCTATATATGCCGGTTCGTCAGGGACGTCTTTAATATTTCTCGTCCATTTATAAACATCCGCAGGCGGTTCCATCCAGGGGTCTTCCAATACGCCGCACTCAACACTTCGCCCCCAGAGGTTTTCATCGGTGCTGTACGGACTATTTACTTTTGCCTCAACATGGATTCCATGTTCTTCCGCATATTGAATTTCTTCATCCCTGGACATCTTCCACTCACGCAACGGGGCAATAATCTGTAATCTCGGGTTTAACACCTGTAACGAGACATCCAAACGAACCTGATCATTCCCCTTACCTGTGCAACCATGGGCGACAGCATCCGCCTTTTCATCTTCTGCCGCATCCGCCAGTAATTTCGCAATAAGCGGCCTGCCCAAGGCGGTTGCCAACGGATACACCCCTTCATATAATGCGCCCGCCTGCAATGCCGGCATGACGAAATATTTCACAAATGTATCTTTCGCATCGACAACAATGGCCTTCTTTGCCCCTATTTTCAAAGCCTTTTGACGAATTGATTCAAGATCTTTTACGGCACCCAGATCAACAGTCACCGTAATAACATCCATATCATATTTTTCCGGAATCCACTTAATGGCCACAGATGTATCAAGCCCGCCGGAATACGCCAAAACCACTTTTTTTCTTTGTTTCGTCATAAAATCATTAAACTCCAAGTGTTAAATTACACAATTTAGCTTACAGGCTTGTCAGCATGTTACACAAGATAGATTTGCGATTTACGATTTAAAATCGTACCTCGTAAATCGTAAATCAAAATGCGGACGCCTTATCTTTTTTTGACAACCTTTGTCATGTACCGTAAAAGAACCAAACGCGACACAATTCCCACCACCTTGCCGTCCCTTAACACGGGAACTGCGTGTATTTTTCTGTTCAACATGGCGGCTGCAACTTTTATTATGGTATCGTTCTCGCTGGCAGTAGCGGCCAAAATTGGTTTTGACATAATTTCGGTAATATCCATATCTTTGCACTCAAGACATCTTTTATCAAAATAATCTTCACCCATAATTGAAAATAATGCGTCATCCGAATTTAAATATTTGGGCATAAGCACCTTTAAGAGGTCGGTCTCGGTTACAACCCCAACAAGTTTTTCCTTATCGTCCACCACAAATATGACGTGAAACCTGATTTTCCCAAGCATTTCCATTAGGTTGTAAAATGTACCAGAAGCAGGCACTACTGTTGGATCTGTAACCATAATGTCTCTGATTTTCATACGATATTCTCTCCCTTCCCTAAAAAAATAGTTTATTTATTTTGACAATGATGTGTTTTCCGGTTTTAAATAATTGAAGAAATGAAGGACATATTTTATATCAGATAGTAAAATGTGATTACAATAAAATTTTCATTTCCCGTATGGAAGTCGTTGGTCATTAGTCATTGGTCAGCAGTCAGCAGTCAGCAGTCAGCAGTTTAGTTTTTTAAAAAAGCAAAAGCGCTCGTTCCAAGTCTGTCCAGCTTGGGAACGAGATCGAAAAACGGGCAAATGCTTCGCCCCTACAGTTTTACAATTCCCCCGGATCAGGGTTCTGCATTTAGGTTCTGGACTTTAAAATACCTCCCCCTTGTTTTTTTTGTTAACTTTATCAGAAAAAGGAAATATCTTGAGAAGTATTGAAATATTTAGTTAACTAAAACAATCAATACATTCCTTATTCCTGCAAATAAAACAAATTTTCAATGTCCGGCACATATACCCATGAATTCGTCCCTTTTGTTTAGAAACAGAAAAATTAAAAATCCGCTTTTAAAAAACGTTCACAACCGGCTTGACGAAGCGATTGAAGTCATTAGGGAAAAAGATCCCGTTTTTTACAAGAATTGCCATAAATTATTTCCCGTTCTTAAGACGCCTGAGCATGTCTGGAAAATACCTTTGGAATTCTACACTGATGGCGGCGTAAAATTAGTTCTGCGAATAACGGTAGTTTTCCACAATCTTGCCCTTGGCCCGCCTAAAGGTGGTATCTTGTTAATCCCGCCCCATATTCTTGGGGATGGCTTTTTTGAACTTTTTGACCAATTACGGAAACAAAAGACATCTCTTGATGAAATACGTGAATTTTGTTTTGAATGGGTCTCTGAGGGAATTGAAGCCCTTTCCATTGTAACCACGTTAAAACTTGCTCTATATTCCCTCCCGCTTGGTGGAGGAATGTGCGGAATTTTTCTTGGCAAACCGGAATATGACAGGGGAGAACTATTTCTTAAATCCATTGACCTGACAAATAATGAAAAAAGGAGATTGGTCAGGGAAGTAGGTTACTTACTTACAAAAGAAGGGATTATGGGGTATGATGCATATTCCCCCGGCCCGGACATAGGCACCGATGGCGCAATGATGGATTCTATTGCAGATGGCCATTTCAGGGCATTAACTGAGATGGAAAAAATCAGAGAAAAAGGGCTTTTGGAAAAATTAAAAAGCATCAGGGATGCTGAGATTGTATGGACAGTAGATTTGCCTTATTTAAAAACAGCAGCGGCGTTTGCAAAGGAAATAAAAATACCGGCGGAAGCAAAAAGAAGCGTCCCGGAATTGGGCGCCGTTACGTTTAAAACTCACGGCGGATTAGCAGGCAGAGGAGAAGCCACAGCATTTGCTGCGGTGGAAATCACGAATATTCTGGTTTGGCACAATGAAGATCCAAAAGACTATTTAAAAGTACGGATTGGAAGGGAAAGAAAGAATTATTTGGCGGAAAAGACGGTTGTTATTCACGGTTTTGACAACATCGGGTTAAACGCGTCACAGTTCTTTTCACGAAAAGGAGCAAAAGTAGTTGCGGTAAGCGAATATGAACGGAGAGAAAAGAAATTAGTGGCGGTGTATAATTATGAGGGGATAGACGTAGATGCGTTAATCAGGCATAAAGAAACATGCGGCGGCATTTATGGCTTCCGGGGAGCAAGTGTTTATGCCGAACCCTATCAACTACTGAATGAAAAGGTTGACATCGTTTTTCTGGCTGCCATAGAAAACCAGATACACGACCATAATGCTGAAAGCATTCAGGCCCGTTATGTTATTTCTGCTGCAAATGCAGGCATCTCCCAGGAAGGGTATCACATACTGATAAAAAAAGGGAAGATTGTTGCCAGAGATTCCATTGTAAAATCCGGAGGAATTATCGCATCTTACCTTGAAAAAATACAAAATGCCCAGAATGACTACTGGGAAAAAGAATACGTCTTTAAAGATATTATATCGAGAATCGAAAACGTTTTAAAAAATAATGTATTCAAAAACCTGGTGGAAAAACACTCCATTGATTTATCGGTCGCAGGCGATGTGGCGGCTATCAAAAGAATCACCAGCACCATGGAGGCAAAAAATGCACCGCAAAAGAAAATGAAAGACAAGAAACCCTTAATAATAGGCATCTTTGATTCCGGACAGGGCGGGATTATTGTAACGGAAAAACTTAACAGGATACTGCCCGTGGGAAATATAAAACTGCTGCTTTTTACCGACAAGGCGAATTTCCCGTTCGGACAAAAATCAAAGGAGGAAATAAATGACATCACCTTTCGGGCAGTTCATGAAATAAACGAACGCTGCAAAACCATGCATCAATCAAACGGGTTTTTCTACCGGTTTATTTATAATACTCCGTACTTTCTTAAAACAGTATTCATCTGGCTGGGGATCATTCCCAGAGACGTCATCGTCTGCTTTGCCTGCAATACGGTGGATACCATGGTTAATCATAAAAAATTACGTATCCGTTTTCCACACATGCAATTTATTGGCCCTGTAAAGAAAACATTATTAAAAATAAACGCGCTGCCAAAAGACGCAAGGATTGGCATTATTGGCACGGTAGGAACAATAAAAAGCGGCATTTATGAAAAACGTATCAGAGAAGCAGGATACCATGTGTTGGCAAAGCCAACCCCATTACTGGCGGTCTTATCGGAAATGTTATACAAAAAAAGCTTTGATACGGAAGAAAAACAAAAGGAATTTTACAAAACAGCAAGAGACCTCATCTATGTAAATTTAAAAGAATTTATAAAAAAAAATACTATTTCTCACCTGTGTCTTGCCTGCACGCATTACGATTATTTAAAAAGCACACTAAAAGACCTCTTCGGCGAAGTGGAATTTATCAGCACGGTGGAAACCGTAATTGAAGAAGTCCAGGACATCATAAATCAGATACCATTGCAAATGGGGGAGCGGGAACTGGAATTTATAAAAAGGGCAAGAAAAGGGAAAGATTTAGACCGCCTGATCCTTGAAGATATTATTTCCTCCCAAAACCTGTCCCCGGAAGAAAAGGTAAAATTAGGAGACAGGGAAGACCAAATCAAAAACATACTGCAAAATAAATTAGAGGGAATTACGGCTGATGAAATTGAAGAAATGAAGTTTTTTGATAGTAATAGTGTTAAAGTAAAATATAACGGAAAGGAAAGGCTCGTAAGCCTTTTTCATTTGCAGTAAACAAAAACTGCAAAAAAAACAGTAACTATTAAGCGTAAACATTACACGACTACCGGCGGGTTCAGGTTTGTAAACCAATGTCATTAAGTTAAGAATTATTGTAACACTTTGATTTTAAAAAAAACGTATTACCGATAAGCTACGTAGGAGCGGCCTGTCTTCCTGTCAATCATATACAGGCCGTTCCTACGTAGCTATTTACCTGTTGAATTTTATTGCGCTACAAACAGACCGCCCCTAAAGGGGCTACATTGTTTTTTATGTCCCCTTGGATTTTTCAAATAACTAAGGTGCTATGAATTATTTGATCAAAAACAACCCCCCTTTTCCCCCCTTAATAAACTGGGGATGACCCATATTTTTTGCTGGACACCGTGTTAACCGTATGTTACACTGTGTACATGCTTAGAGTAGGAGGTCGAATATTTTCAGATGATGTAATAAAGCGTTTATCAGAAACTATCCAAAAGGAACCGTGCCTATCGCGTCGTAAACTGTCGCGTCTGGTATGCGAATGGATGGACTGGCGGAATCAAGCGGGCCGTTTGCAAGAGATGAGTTGTCGCAAGGCGTTGTTGGAATTGGATCGTCGTAAAGAGATCAATCTTCCAAAGGTGAACAGGCATTATGCATTTCAAAAAGTCAATAAACCTGCGGAGGCGCCTCCGATTGCGGAAGTGTCATGCGAGCTAGCGGAGTTGGGTGACGTAGAGATTATACGGGTTACAACGAGATTCCATTCGAAACTTTGGCGTAGCATGTTAGAAGCGCATCATTATCTTGGAAGTGGGCCCCTATGCGGGGCGCAACTTCGGTATCTTGTACGCAGTGAATATTACGGATGGATAGGAGGGCTAAGTTATAGTGCCTGTGCCAGACGGGTGGAAAGTCGCGACGAGTGGATAGGATGGACGGAGGAAGCACGTAAGCGGAATCATACGTTTGTTATCAATAACAGTCGGTATTTAATAGCGCCTACGGTAAGAGTAAAATGTTTGGCATCGCATGTATTGGCAAAATGCCAAACACGTTTGGTAGATGATTGGGAAAGAGTGTATAAATATCGTCCTGTACTTTTAGAAACCTATGTGGAACGAGGACGGTTTTCCGGAAGCTGTTATCGGGCAGCTAACTGGAAGTATGTAGGAGGCACGGAAGGTCGAGGACGAAAAGGAACAGGTGCAACGGTCAAAGACGTTTATGTTATGCCGTTGCAAAAGAAATGGCAGGCGGTGTTGTGTTGTTGTGCCGATGGCAAAGTACATGTTCGCCAAAGAGTGGCACAAAAAGAGCCTCGGGATTGGATAGAAGCGGAACTTGGAGGAACAAAATTGGGCGATGCACGATTGACCTCAAGACTTTTAGAAATGACAGGTATGTTTTATGACAAACCTTTGGCAAACATTCCGCAGGCGTGCGGCTCAGTCAGTGCGACTAAGGCTGCATACCGATTCCTTGACAATGAGAATGTAGATTGGAAGGCGATATTGCAAGCTCATTATGAGGCCACGGAAGAGCGTGTGAAGGAGAATAGTTTGGTTTTGGTAGCGCAAGATACTACGACTCTGAATTATAGCACACATCCGAATACGCAGGGGTTAGGGCCGATAGGTACTAAGAGTGAAAAAGTTCGTGGACTGATGGTGCATGATACGATGGCGTTTACTGAAAGTGGTACACCCTTGGGACTTCTGAATGTGCAATGCTGGGCGCGGGACGGAATAGGCAGCAAACATGAACGACACAAGAAGCCTATCGAAGAGAAGGAAAGCTGGAAATGGGTGGAGAGTTACCATGCAGTATCGCAAGTACAGAAACGCTGTCGAAACAAATCTTTGCTGGTGGTTGTGGCAGATCGTGAGGCCGATATTCACGAGGTATTCGCTGAGCAGTATAATACGCCTGATGGCGCTCAGTTGCTGATCCGTGCAGAACGTTCGCGCAATAGAAAGGTTGTTGATGATAAAGAATCATGCGAGTTTTTGTGGACTAAACTGGAACAGCAACCGGCGATGCCTGTTACGCTACGCCCACCTATGCTAAAAAAGAATATGCCTGCGGTCAGGGTGTGGGCGGTGCTGGCGCAGGAAGTCAATCCGCCTATCGGAATTGATGGGTTAGAATGGATGCTGTTAACCACAGTTGCGGTTAAGCAAGAAAAAGATGCTTACGAACGTTTGGAATGGTATGCTCGCCGATGGGGTATTGAGTGTTATCATCGTATTATCAAGAGCGGTTGTCGTGTCGAGGCCCGGCAGTTGGAGAGTGCTCGTCGTCTATGCAACGCTTTGGCCATTGATATGATTATAGCTTGGCGTATCCATTACCTGACTACTTTAGGACAAGAAACACCTGATGTCCCTTGTACTGTCTACTTCAGCGATTCTGAATGGAAAGCATTGACAACTTTTGCGAACAAGGTCAAGGAGCCTCCTGATTTACCTCCAAGCCTCAATGATGCCGTGCGGCTTTTAGGTAAACTTGGCGGTCATCTGGGTCGCCGTGGTGATGGCCATCCCGGAAGTGAAGTACTTTGGCGAGGCATGTCACGTTTGGCTGATATTGAAGTTGCTTACGAACTTTACACCACTTAGCCTTCAGCTCAATTGGCCGTACAACTACGGTGCTCTTGAAATTTGTGGGTAAAGATTAGCTTTATTAAGGGGGACTTTTGCGGCCGTTTGCTTAACTTAATGACATTGGTTTGCAACCTGAACCCATGAGTTTATACGGATAATGGAGCTATATACTGCAGTAAAATTCCAATGCCCAAATCACAAAATCCCTGTTTGGAATCCGGAATTTATTTTTCATTTGTTCTGCCAATAGAATGCGGGATTGAAAGTATAAAATGTTTGGTTCAGGTTTGCAAACCTGATAATCATATAGAAGGCACCTCCGAGCGCACTCTTCATGGTAAAATGGAGGATACCGTGAAAGGCGATTGTTAAATAATAACAAAGTAAGGAGGGAGCGAGCAATGGGATATTTCGTAGGAATAGATTTACATGGTGATAATAATTATATTGGAATACTCGATGAGGAGGATCGGAAGGTATTCAAGAGGAGAAACCGTAATGACATCAATGAAATAAAGCGCGTATTAGAGCCATACAAAAAAAGAAATAAAGGGTATAGTAGTAGAATCGACCTTTAACTGGTACTGGATAGTGGATGGTCTGATGGAGGCAGGCTATCAGGTACACCTGGCAAATACATCGGCAATGCAGCAGTATGAGGGATTAAAGTACATTGACGACACGAGGGATTCGTTTTGGTTGGCAAAGATGTTACGGTTAAAGATATTACCAGAGGGATATATTTATCCCAAAGAGACGCGGTCAGTGAGGGATTTACTGAGGAAGCGGATGATGTTGGTACAACAAAGGACAGCGCATATATTGAGTATGCAAACGATGGTAAACCGTAACAAAGGAGTACCGATAAGCGGTGATACGATAAAGAAGCTGAGTAACGAAGAGGTAATGGGGATGTTCAGCGACGTGCATTTGACCATGTCAGCACAGTGCGATCACGAGGTAATAGAGGTATTAAATAAGCAGATATACAAGATAGAGAAAGCGGTATTAAAGGAGGTGAAGCTAAAGAAGCCGTATAAGAAATTGCTCAAGGTGCCTGGGATAGGCGAAATCCTGGCAATGACGATAATGCTGGAGACTGGGAACATAGAGCGATTTAGTGATGTGGGGATGTATTCATCTTATTGCAGATGCGTATCGGCAAAAAAATTATCGAATGGTAAGAGCAAAGGGAAAGGAAACCGTAAGAACGGGAATAAATACCTTGCGTGGGCGTATGTGGAGGCAGCGCATTTTCACGTAAGATTTTGCGAAAAGGGAAGGAAATGGCATCAGAGGAAGGCGTCAAAGAGCCATGTAGTTCTGGCAACGAAAGCCTTGAGCAATAAGCTGGCCAGGGCATGTTATTACATAATAAAGGAGCAAGTAAACTACGACGAGAAAAAAATGTTTGGGTAGCAAGCAGATTAGGTGGTGCAAGGAACCGGTTGCGGGTTAGGTAACCAATCCATGAAACCTGATTGGAAGTTGTTCCACCTTTTATTATGAGTTGTGCCGGTAAAGGAATCGGCGAAAAAGAATATTCCATTCTGATCTGCCCATACCATGAGCCGTGAGGTTTTGGCCGTAGAGCCGAATATTCTGTGAATAACGATTGGACACTGGTATGGAACCGATGGTTTTCTGGGACAGAAGATAAGTCAGGGGCGGTGAGAAAGTCTTTCACAAAGCCTTGATCCCGATGGGTGAATGGTGCGGATGAGAACGATACCAAAACAATTGCGAAATACCACGGGCGTAGATAAACGTGAACGGTATAGTCATTTTCGTAAACAGCAGTAAGAGCGATTCCGTACTTGGAGGGGTATTCAAAACGTGAAAATGTAGATATTTTTGCGACCGGAGATATTTTGTCCTTGACAAAAGCCTTCTAATGAGTGAACCCGCGAATGTAGTTTTCAGTACCATTACGTTCCCAAACAGCTACTTCACTATGTTCAGTACAAGGTTTGAGAACGAGTTGTGCTTCGGTAGTTTAATATATTACAATGAATAGTTATAAAAAAACACAGGCATTCGCAAATAACTTCGGTAAAACAATGTACAACAAACATCCGTTTCTCGAATTCCGTAACGTATACTTCGGATATAACCATGGCGAAAACATTCTCCATAAATTATCTCTTACAGCATGGGAAAAAGAGATTGTTGTCATTCTCGGCCAATCCGGATACGGGAAATCAACACTGTTAAAGCTTGGCAATCGATTATTGGAAGCGTCGGACGGCACAATCTTATACAAGGGTACAGATATTCACACCATTTCACCACTCGTATTACGAAAAGAGATAGCATATCTATCCCAAATCCCATGCCTCCTCGAAGGCACCGTGGAAAGCAACCTGTTGCTGCCTTTTCGTAAAAATGAACTTCCCCATGACATGAAAAATCAAATCATTGCCATGCTCCATCTGACAGGGCTTAACGAATCGTTTCTACAGCGGCCTTCCCATGAACTATCTGTTGGAGAAAAACAAAGAATAGCGCTGGCAAGAACATTAATCAACCGTCCGTCAGTTCTTTTGCTCGACGAACCCACTACCGCACTGGACGAAGAAAATTCCCGCATACTCATCCACAGCCTGAAACAAATCATTCGGGAAAACGCCATTTCCATGCTTGTGGTAACACATCAGCTCGATTTCGCGAAAAGACTGGGAAACCGTTTTCTGGTGCTTGAAAACGGAAGGGTGAAGGAAATTGAACGCCCTGAACTGGCATTTGCAAAGGAAGAACTATGAATAATGCTATCGATATTCCCTGGTCGCAGCTTAGTTTCTGCAGCGTATTTGTAATCCTGCTTATCGGCATCTCTCTTTATGAATCGTTACGGTTGGAAAAAACAATACTCATCGGAAGCTTTCGCGCCGTAATACAGTTAATCCTCGTAGGGTTTTTCATAAAATTAATATTTGATTATAAACAATGGTACGTTGTAATGCCCATTCTTCTTGTTATGATCTTTGTCGCATCACAAACCGTGATTAAATGGCTTAAAAACCCCGTGAAAGGAATGTATTGCTGCGCATTAATCTCGGTATCACTGGCTTCGGCATTTTCGCTGCTATTTATTTTTTTGCTGGTGGTCAGGATTCCTGTCTGGTACGACCCGCAATATTTAATACCTGTAGCCGGTATGATTATTGCCAATGGAATGAATGGCGCCGCATTGGCGGGAGAACGCTATAAAAGCGAATTAGAAATCAGAGTGCCGGAAATAGAAATGTTGCTTTCTCTTGGTTATGAATCAAAAATGGCTTCCCGGAAATCCCGTCAGCAGGCGCTCAGCGCTTCATTAATCCCATCGTTAAACAGCATGATGGTTATGGGAATCGTTCACCTGCCAGGGATGATGACGGGACAAATAATCGCAGGCTCCAGCCCTGTTACGGCAGTCAAGTATCAGATAATAATTATCCTTAGCATTGCGGCAACGGTAGCGCTCACCTCGTGGGTATTTGTCTCGCTGCTGGACAAGAAATTTTTCACCCCGTATCATCAAATACGGTATGAATTAGTCAACCCAGGGAAACGAAAAAAATAAACAGTAGTCCTCAATCTGCAATTTGCCTACTGTAGACTGTAGATTGCCGACTGCAGAAGGGACAATTAAATATTTTGCCAAAAAGCACGCACTGACGAATGGAAGTGTGCAAAGAAATTACTGATAAGTACTAAGACACTTTTAAAATGCACGAACTATCGTTGCGGTTTTCTGGCTTACCATTTCGTACTCTTCCGCCACCTTTTGCGCACACTCAAAATATTCCTCGCTCAATACTACAATCCTGATGTCTTCCCTGATACCGTTGCCAAAAAGGCCCGAAGACTTGCCCTCTGAAGAGGGAGAGTATATGTACAGTTTGCGATCAGACCCCGAAAGCCAGTTTTTTTTGTAATAAAAAAACAACGTTTGAACATCGTCTTCGATCTTCAGTTTAGCGCAGTATTTATTCACCAGTCCAACAAGCTGGTTGATGAGTGAAATGCGTGTTTCCTCAATTTTCATGGAGACTCCTTTTATTCAAAAATTGTCAGCATTTGCATGATATCCGTTTGACGTATTCCGGGTATAACTGCAATAGTACCCGCTCCGGGGTCAATGGTGTGGCAAAGTCAAAATCATTTCCAGGCATGAATGCGCGCATTGCGTCCCGAAGAGCAAAGAACACGCCTATTCCATACATAAAAGGCGGCTCTCCTACTGCCTTGCTTCCGTAAGGGCCGGGCAAGCTCTCTTCATTTGCCAAAAATTCAATCTCTATGTCATCCGGCATAAAATAAGCATCCGGAACTTTATACGTGGCAAGGTCACGTGAAAGCAACTGTCCTTTGTCATTAAAACGCAGGTCTTCCAACGCCATCCACCCCAAACCCTGCGCCAGCCCTCCCTCGATCTGCGCGCGGTCAACTGTTTCATTAAGAGGCCTGCCTAAGTCATGCACAATTTTTACCGAATCAATGGTATACACCCCCCGCAGGCAGTCCAGTGTCACCTCTATAACCGCTGCCCCGTACACATGATATGCAAACGGGCTGCCCTTTTCTTTCATTTTGTCAAACCATATTTTTGGCGTTGCAAAGAATCCATGCGCTGAAAGGTTTATACGTTTTTGATGTGCAGTGTGAATTAATCGATCCCACGTCCAGCCTGTATCATGCGCATCACAAAGAACCTTTTCGTTTGCAATTGAAATCTTTTCTTTGTCGGAAATGGAAAGTTCCTTAGCTAAAAGGGATTTTAATCTGTCAATAATCTGATTGACCGCCAATAACAAGGCATTTCCGTTAAGAAGGGTTGTAGCGCTTGCAGCGCTGGGAGACATATTTGCAATGCGGGTAGTATTCGTGGCTTCTACTTTTATGCGGTTGTGGTTTATTCCCAATGCTTTTGCGGCAATTGCCGTGATGTTGGTAGTTAGCCCCTGCCCCATTTCTACTCCGCCGGTAGAAACGCTCACACTTCCATCGGTAAATACATGCACCAAAGCGCTTGCCTGATTCATGTAAGTCGTAGTAAATGATATGCCAAAACAAATGGGCATTACGGCGATCCCTTTTTTTGTTTCAAAGTGGGATTTATTAAAGGAGAGCATCCGTTTTCTAATCTTCTGAAGAGTGTATCTCGTCTCAACTTTTTCCCAAACGGTTCTGATGCTGCAATCCTCAGTTATTTGTCCGTAGGGAAAGGCATTGTTTGCTGCTAACAGATTTTTAGCCTGTATTTCCTCTCGCGGCATATTGAGCTTTTCTGCCACCTTTGTGATTGCGCTTTCAATTGCGAACATTCCCTGCGGCGCCCCGAATCCCCTGAAGGCAGTATTTGGCGGGAGATTTGTCTTGCAGCACACGCCGAATATCCTGACGTTGGGTATATAATAGCAATTCGTGCTGTGAAACATTGTTCTCTCCAAAACAGCCGTAGATAAGTCTGCAACGGCGCCGGAGTTTTGATAATGTTTCACCTCGTAACTGAGTATGACCCCATCTTTTGTCACACCCATTTTAAAATCGGATTTATACGGATGCCGTTTGCCGGTCATCTTCATGTCTTCACCTCTCTGCAAAACCAGCTCCACAGGCCTTTGTGTAATCCATGCAGCAAGCGCCGCCATGCAGGCCCATGGCGTAGCCTGGTCTTCCTTACCGCCGAAACCGCCGCCGATACGTTTTACCTCCACCTCCACATTATGACTGGACAGTCCCAGTACCTTTGCCGCATGATGCTGCACTGCGGACGGGCTTTGCGTTGAAGAATAGATACGTATATTGTTTCCTTCCAGCGGGACCGCTCTCGCTCTCTGCGTTTCCAGATAAACATGTTCCTGCCCGCCCGTATCGCAGGAGCCTTCTGCCACGAGATCGCATTTTTGCCACAGAGAATCAACATCTCCAAGGGTAAACGTCCTCGGCGTGTCAATAATGTATCCTTTTTCAAATGCCTCTTTTGGATCGGCAACGGCAGACAACTCCTCTATTTCCGCCAAAATTATTTTTGCTGCATTTCTTGCGGCTCGCTGACTTTCCGCCACAACAACTGCCACCGGTTGTCCTATGTAATTCACCTTGCTTTGCGCCAGAAGTTCTTCGTCCTGAATAATCGAACCAATTTGATTTATTCCCGGAATATCTTTTGAAGAGAGAACGGCAACAACCCCTTTTGCTAAACGTGCTTCCTGCAATTGGAGGCGGATAATATTTCCATGCATAACCGGAGAGGAAAATACCGATGCGTAAAGCATGCCTGACGGCAGGGGCATATCATCCAAAAAAAGGGATTCTCCGCGCGTATGGGCTGCTGCATCAATGCGATTCATAAAAATCCTTCACTTTGATTGTGCCAGGGAAGAGTTTTGTAAAGTGTGCTATTATCAATTGGCGGGCAAGCAGCCTCTTATAACAAGAGCTTCCCCGTATATCGCTTATTGGCGATATTTCATGCTGCAGTATTGGGAATGCGCCTTCTATCGTATTTTTCGTAATCTCTTTTCCTCGAAGATAATCGCATGTGTTCTTCAAAAAAAGGGGGATTTCTGCGACTCCGCCCATGGTAATGTGTATGTCTCTTATGACACCGCCGTCTTCCTTTACCTTTATTGCGCTGTTTACCGAGGCTACATCCAAATATTTCCTTTTTGAAACCTTCTCCCAATTTATTTTTGTTCCGGGGGCGGGAACAGGGAATACTATTTCTGACAAAATCTCTGACGGCGCTTTATCAAGTTTTTTGTATCCTTTGTAAAAAGAGGAAATCGGTAATGAACGCGTATCGCTGCCCTGCTTAAGAATCAATGTTGATTCCATTGCAAGCAATAGTATCGTTACATCGGCAATTGGAGAAGCATTCACAATATTCCCTCCCACGGTTGCCCTGTTTCTGATTTGCGTGGAAGCAACAAGGGAGATATATTCCTGAATACCGGGAATGGCCTTCATTACTTCCGGGTGATTAGAAAATGCCTCAAATGTGGTAAGAGCGCCTATACGAAGGAGTCCGTTTTCGCAAACGATATGCTTCATTTCCGAATGTGCGTTGAGCAGGCTAATCAATGAGTCTGGCAAAATGTCGCCCTTTTGCACATATAAATCAGTGCCTCCGGAGATGAAAAATCCGGGGGTGGAGGCGGCCTTCTTATATTGTTTCCCGGAAATGCTGTTTAATCGTATGGGAATATCCTTGAAATAGTCAGGAATAATTCCCTTTTCAACAAGTGTTTTTACGCCGGTTGCGGTATCAATGTGTTCTTTTATCATGCCAAAACTTTGCTTTAAAGACCGGTATCCTGTGCAGCGGCAAAGGTGTCCCCCAAGCATTTTCTTAAAGCCATCTTTTGTCAGATGACTGGCACATTCCATAGCATATCCGGTAAGAGAAACAATAATCCCCGGGGTGCAAAAACCACATTGCGTCGCCCCTTTATCCACAACCGCCTGTTGTATGGGTGAAAGGTTATCCATGTTTAACCCTTCGATTGTTACCAGATGTTTTCCGTGTAATTCTTCCAACGGCATTAAACAGGAATTTGCAGACTTATAAAAAACCCTGTTATTTATTAATTCACCGACGAGCACAGTGCATGCCCCGCAATCACCTTCGCGGCATCCTTCCTTTGTACCCGTCAGCCGCTGATTTATGCGAAGGTAATCAAGTACTGCTATGCCTGAAGATTCGGCGGTATGCAACTCTTTCTCATTAAGCAGAAAACGTATTTCCTGAACCATAGTATAATTGCCAATTCATTTTTATATTTCCCGGAATATTACCATTATCATTACTTTTTACGGCATACTCTTTAAAATCTTTTCTCAGAAAATGCCGCACCCAGGACTTATTTTCCCTATTAAGGCATTAATATACAAGTAAAAAGGCATTAAACTATTACCTTGTAAAAATTTCTTTTTTTTGGTGGTGGCTATGCGGCGACTCTCTGTTTTAATTACACATTCATACCCTACGTTGTATTTACAAATGCGGCTGCAATGTGATAAACTGAGACGTCATGTCCCCTGTTTCTTTTCTTTTTGTAGAAAACCCATTGGATATTGCACATGAAAGAATCTATACAACTGCTGCGAAAGCATAAACAATACAAGGAAATTATTCGTCAACTTTCTTCCGGGAAGGGTTGTTGTGTCAACGGCCTCTGGGGCTCCTCTGCGAATTTGTTTGCCGCGGCGGTTGCCAATGAACATTTTTATACAAAAGGGTTGACGCCAAAGATCCTTTTAGTCGTGCCAGACGCTGAAGATGCACGGGAAGATTGGGAAGATTTGAAGACGTTTTCAAATCTTCCCGTGACGCTGTTTCCGGCGGTTGAAGATATCTTTAATAATGAATCAGATGCGTATGAGGATATCATGGCGCAGCGGCTGTTCATTTTAAATCAATTATGCCGGAAAAACAAAGACGCCTCACACCAAACGGATGTAATAGTTTCTTCGATTCAGGCGCTTATACAGCCAGTCCCTTCAAAAAAAACCATCGGCGATAATATCGTTTCTTTTCAAAAAGGCCAGGAATATCCGATGGAGAACCTTATTGGCCTGCTGCATTCCCATCATTATCAAGAGACCAGTCAGGTGGAAAATCAGGGTGAATACGCAATTCGTGGGGGTATTATTGATATATTTCCCTTCGCAACGGAAATACCTTGCCGCATTGAATATTTTGGAGATGAAATTGAATCTGTTCGTAGTTTTAATGTGGAAACCCAGCAATCGGTGGCACAGATAAACAGTTGCCAGATATTATTCGTTCATAAAATGTATGGCCTTCATCCCATGCAGGGGGAAATACAAAAAACATCGCTTCTTGATTACCTTAGCGGAGAAACTACCATTATCCTGAAGGAACCAACAAGGATTGAAAGTAAATTAAGACAGATGCTGGAAATAACCGACTACAAGGAAGCACTCTTCACAGAGGAAGAGATTTTTAAGCAATTAAAGACCTTTACGAAAATTACTTTGTCAAAATTGCCGTTTACCACGGAGAACAATGCGTATGCTTTTCAGGTTAAGGCGATAGATGAATTCCCACGACAGATACAGGATATTGTGGCGGAATTTAAAAAGATTACCGAAGCGCATGATAAAACAATCGTTTTTTGCATAAATCCCGCGGAAGAACAACGTTTTCGGGAAATAACAAGCGGCTTGCCCGAAGGCTTGCAGAGGTTTGAGCTTCGACGCGGATATATAAGCCAGGGATTCCGATTTGCCGATATCAATATAGCCATCCTTGCAAACCATGAAATCTTCCATCGTTACAAACAGCACCACGAGGTTAAAAAGGTGGTGCAAACCCGGGCAATCGACTCGTTTCTTGACCTGAAGAAAGGGGACTATATAGTACACGTCACCCACGGCATAGGGCGTTTTTTGGGTATTGAGATTATTGAGGATGATGGCTGTAAGAGGGAATATCTTGTTCTGGAATACGATGAGGGAACAAAAATATATGTACCTGCAACAAAGATCGAACTTGTTCAAAAGTACATTGGCGCTTCCGGCCATAAGGCAAAATTGGATAAGATTCATTCTAAATCGTGGGAGATGCGCAAAAAGCGTGCAGAACATGCCGTTGCGGACATTGCAAGCGATTTATTGCATATTCAGGCGTCGAGAAACGCGAAGGAGGGCATTACCTACCCTCCGGATACGAAATGGCAAAGGGACTTTGAATCAGCGTTTATATACGAAGAAACGCCTGATCAATTACAGGTTTTGGAGACAATAAAGTCTGACATGCAATCAAAGAGACCGATGGACCGTCTTATTTGCGGAGACGTCGGTTATGGAAAAACAGAGCTTGCCATTCGGGCGGCATTTAAAGCAGCAATGTATGGCAAACAGGCGGCGGTTCTGGTGCCCACCACAATTCTGGCGCAGCAGCATTACACTACGTTTTCTGAGCGCATGGCGGACTATCCGGTAGAAATTGAAGTCTTGAGCCGGTTGAAATCTCATAAGGAACAAAAGGATATTTTGGAGAAAACGCTGGCAGGAAAGATTGATATCCTCATCGGCACTCACCGGCTGTTGCAAAAGGATGTTGTCTTTAAAGACCTTGGGCTTGTTATTATTGATGAAGAACAGCGGTTTGGCGTTGCCCACAAAGAACGGTTTAAGAAGATGCGGCAGGTGGTTGATATGCTGACTCTGACGGCCACGCCCATACCAAGAACGCTTCATATGTCTCTGATGGGAATTAAGGACATTTCTTCGCTAAATACCCCGCCGCTGGGAAGGCAGTCCATTAGGACACAAATCATGCGATTTGACCCTCAACGCATCAGGCAAGCCATATTGCTCGAAATGAACAGAAACGGGCAGGTATATTTCGTCCATAACAGGGTGTATAATATCGAGCGCATCGCGCACACCCTATCCACTATAGTGCCGGAGGCGAGAATTTTAGTCGTTCACGGACAAATGATGGATGAAAAGCTTTTAGCACAGAGAATGAAAGATTTTGTAGATCATAAGGCGGATATTCTTGTTTCTACCACAATAATAGAGTCCGGGCTGGATATACCAAATGTGAATACCATCTTTATTAACTGCGCAGACTCCTTTGGCCTTGCCGATTTGCATCAATTGCGTGGCAGGGTGGGAAGATACAAACATCATGCATATGCGTATATTGTTTTACCCATTGATCGTCCGGTAACCCCTGAAGCTGAAAAAAGGGTGAAGGCGATTGAAGAATTTGCGGAACTGGGCGCCGGATTTAAAATAGCTATGCGGGATCTCGAAATCAGAGGGGCGGGAAATATCCTGGGGGTGGAACAGCACGGCCACATAGCGGCAGTAGGTTATGAGATGTATTGCCGTTTGCTGGAGATAGCCGTATGCAAGGCACGTAATGAACCCGTCAGCGAACCTCCCGATGTCTCATTGAAATTAAATCTGGAATCCTTTCTCCCTGACGAATATATCCCGGAATATAGTTTGAAAATGGATATTTACCGAAGGTTGAATCGTTCCAATACCTTCAAAGAAATTGACGAGATCAGGAAAGAAATGATTGACCGGTTTGGGAATGCGCCTCAATCAGTAAAAAACCTGCTTTCCGAGAGTGAGCTAAGAATCATTGCAAGGGATTCGAAAATCCGTTCTATAGTCCGGGTAAACAACACCCTCATCATCCAGGTAAATGATTTAAAAAAGGCGGAGATTTGCCTTTCTAAGTTGAAGAAAAATATACGGGTAATTAATAATGACACATTGCATCTAAGGCTGTTAAAAGATAGGATGCATCCCGAAGATTTGGTGCATTATTTAAAAAAATCTTTGACTGATACCGATACTGCCAGGTATTCATGATTTTTCACAACGTATAGTTAATTTCTGATCATTTGTATGCATAGGTAGTTATTCGCTGTTTGGAAAACGAAAGAGACGCCTTGAGAGAAAAATCTTATCATAGCACAGGATTCTGTTATACTACTTGACATAGTGGGATGAAAGTGTAGGATATGTAACGATTTTGTATGTGGCAAGAAAGGCATAGGTGGCATTTTCCAACCAAATATCCCTTAAACCGTTTATAAATTTTTATAGAAAGAGAGGTTTTTTAATGAAAAACGTGGAATTATCTGTAGAAGGAAACATACTCACCATAAAGATAGACCTGTCAAAAGAATTTGGACTTTCTTCGTCCGGAAAGAACATTATTGTTGCATCAACGGAGGGAAATGTTACCATCCCCGACCGTGAAGAAAAGATCGGAATGAACGTTTACCGGAAACAAACAACGTAAAAGTGGACGGGGGAAAAAAACGACCTATGCAGTAAATAGTTCAAAAAAAGGGTTCACAGGAAGCGAGTCATTTCCTGTGAACCCTTTTTGATTAATCTGGCTCTCTGTCTGCATCAATGCTACTTATTGAAATAACTGCATTATGCTTTGAGGCCCTGCATTTGCCTGCGCCAGCATAGCGCTTGCAGTCTGTTGTAATATTTGAAACTTTGTTGACTCTAACTGTTCGTATGCCATGTCCGCATCTTCAATCCTGCTCCTGGCCGCCTCAGTATTCGTCCTCGCTACAGTTAAACTGGTTTCCTGATAGGTCAGCCTGTTAACTACTGCACCAATGTAACTCAATCCTTCTGATACATCCGCAATGGCGGTATCTATATTGCTCATCAATGCCTGCGCGGATGCCGAAGAAGTAACCGCCCTGCCCGCCGTAGCAACACTTACCCGCAATCCATCAGCCTTATAGTTTGTATTGCTGTCATCAAAGCTTACATTGTCTTTTGCTAACAAGTCAAACTTCAACACGTCATTGGTGCTGCTTGCCCCTGCGCCAATCTGGAATTTAAACTGCACGCTACTTGCCGCTCCTGAACCTGTAGCAGAATTTCCTGTACCAAATATTGACTGGGAATTCCATGTAGCCTGGGTAACTTCAAGATCGATTTGCGTTGCCAATGCTTTGAGTTCCGACTGAATAGCGTTACGTTCTGCACTCCCTAACGAATCGTCTGCCGCCTGCGTTGCCTTTGTTTTCATCTGTGTCAAAATATCAAGGATATTATTCAGATGGCCTTCCGCAACCGCCATAAGATTCTTGGCAGAACCTATGTTTGCAAGGGCCTGGCCAAGCCCTTGTGAACGGGCATTGAATTTTTTGGCAATCGTAAAACCCGCAGCGTCATCGGCGGCATTATTAATTCTTTTGCCCGTCGCAAGCCTTAATTGCGAAACCGACAATTTCGAATTAATGTCATTTAACGACCGTAACGCATTCAACGCATTAATATTTGTGTTTATCCTACTCATAACCGGACTCCTTTCCAAAAAAACATGTAATTAATTCCTTTCTAACAGTAAAAACGAAACATGTTACTCATTTTTGTTGCTATAGCAAAAACCTTGTAAACAAAGAATAGCAATGCGTATGCCACTGAATATTTACACCGCGGTAACAAGGCGTATCTGCCGCATTTACAATACAATAAGATGATTATTTATTATTTTATACGCGATTATTAAAGGGTTTAATTATTCAACAACCGAAAGATTTGTTGAAAATTTTTCCGATCAATTGGGAAAGTATTTCTTGTGTTATTTATCCATAAAACCGGCTTTGTTCGTTTTTTGTTTTTGATAAGCAATGATGTTTTTTTTGTAAAAAACAGTGATGAAACATATTGAATAGCTGCAATATTATTTTGCGAACAGTGAAAAATGGTTTGCAGTGTAAATGTCAAAAAAATTTCTTGCCTTACCTCCGAAGTGTGATATTCTTTCGCTAATAACCCGCCGCCGTAGACGTAGAATGTTAGGATTAGTAGAAATTTCTTTGCATTTTTTTGGCAAAATATTTAATGGTCACTTTTGCAGTCGGCAGATTGAAGAGTTGTAGACTGTTTTCTTGCTTGTTTGTTTGTTTCCTGCTATGCCAGTTCAGGATTTTTGAGAGAATATCTGTACTATTTCAAATGGACGAATTTCCTTTAATCAAGTGGATAAGAAACAGAAAGAAAAAATCAAATGCCGTTGTATGCGGCATTGGAGATGACTGTGCGGTCATTAATACTGGCAAAAATACCTTATGCCTCATAACCACGGACATGTTGGTAGAAGGCACACATTTTGACCTAAATAAATATAATGCGTCCGAAGTAGGAAGGAAGGCAATTGCCTGCAGCATTAGCGACATAGCGTCTATGGGCTGCAAACCATCCGTTGCGGTAATTTCTCTCTGTTTTCCACACGGAACAAAAAACAGTTTTGCAAAAAGGTTATATGCCGGCATATGGGAAATAGCAGATAAATATGATATCGATATTGTCGGAGGAGATATCATTAGCGGAGAAGGCCCTTTTTGTATTAATGTTACCTTGCTGGGAAAGAATGAGGGATTAATGCCTGTATATCGTTCCGGTGCAAAAGCAGGAGATAAAATTTTAGTGACGGGAAGACTTGGCGGTTCTTTATTGGGCAAACATATGTTTTTTGAACCACGATTAGATGAAGGCATTGCGTTGAACAAAAATTTTACTGTCCATGCCATGATAGATATCAGCGACGGATTGACTGCGGATTTGAATCATATATTGGAAGAAAGCGGGGTGGGAGCTGTTTTGTTTGAAGATAAAATCCCCGTGTCTGACGACGCATTAAAAATATCGAAAAAAACGGGGAAAACCCCGATTCATCACGCCTTCTCCGATGGGGAAGATTATGAACTGTTGGCGGTATTGTCAAAAACACAGGCGGAAAAGGTATTGACGTCAGATTTATTTCATGGCCTGGAGATAAGTTGTATAGGAGAAATTGTTGAAGATAAAGGACTTTGGCTGAGGGACGGGAAGGGTAAATTGCGCCGGATACGACCTAAAGGTTATAAACATTGTTAAACCTAAGCTGGCATAGCCGGAAGTGTAAAAACAGTCCTCAATCTGCAATCTACCGACTGTAGATTGTAGAGAGTAACTTTCATTTTGCTGAGCATTTTCAAAAAACCAAAAAGAATTATGGATGGTGCAGGAACATTGGCGAAAAAAGGGCATGAAATAATTTTCACCAGCAAAAATGCAGAGGAAACAATAAAATTTGGTAAAGCATTAGGCACATTATTAACAAATGGGCATGTCGTTGCCTTGATTGGCGACCTGGGCACTGGAAAAACTACCATGGTAAAAGGAATAGTTACAGGACTTGACGTCAAGGATAGCAGAAATGTAAAAAGTCCCACCTTTTCTCTGGCGCACAAATATAATGGCCGCATTCCTGTTTATCATATAGACGCCTACAGACTATCAGGGTCACAGGAATTATTGGATATAGGCAGTGATGAAATGATCTTTGGAAATGGCGTGACAATAATAGAATGGGCAGACAACGTACCCGACAGCCTTCCTGAAGAATATTTGAAAATAACATTAACACATGTTTCTGAAGAACGAAGGAACATAAAAGCATGCGCTTACGGCAAACGTTACGATCAAATAATACAATTATTACGCGATTGGTGCGATTGACCGGATTCGTAGTAATGCAAAGTGACCGCAATTGCAGAACAAAGCGAGAGTGTTTTTCTCTTTTTTTGTAAGATACTTTAACCCTGCCGAGTTCTATGCCTGCCGCACAGGCGGTATAATCAACGAATTTCCTTATACTGCCTGCCTGATACGTTTCGTGGAAATACCAGATCTTTTCTCCTTGTTATTACATGAGGGATATCCATTATTTATCCGGTTTCCCTCGAGATATTCATGGATATCGCCTTCCATAAACTTTGTCCGTCCTCCGATCCGGTAGCCTTTTATTCTCCCTTCCTTCAGATAACGCATCAGTGTCTTTCTGTCGATGCCTATTCTCTGTGCTGTTTGTGTAGTGGTATACCACATGGTGAAACCTCCTTACGCTTATGATTATAAAAAAGATATTAACAGGTGAATGCATGTTCACCATTATATCCTTTTGAAATAAACAGTCAACGTTTTTTTGAAGACGATTACTCCAAAAAGTTGTTATTAGTAATATTATTGCGTTTATCAATTGTTTGCCGTTTGTAACAATTCCGTGGCTTCAGGAATGGCATGGCTTGCTGATGGGATAGTGCAGTTAGGGATCGGTTGGCAGCGCTTAAGAATTTTATTTTCAAAATATTTTATATTTTTCTTGTTATAAAGGAAAATTGCGTATATACTTCTTAAGTCGGTTGACTTGAACAGTAATATTATACAAAGTTGTGATGTGTTTCGTTGTAATGTTAAGGCTGCAAGGATGAAAACCTTGTGGCCTTTTTTTATTAGTAGCCAAATTTTTTTACCAAACGAAAGGGGGTGATTTATTATGGCGAACGGAACAGTAAAGTGGTTTAATGATTCAAAAGGTTTCGGCTTTATTTCTCAGGAAAACGGAACTGATGTATTTGTTCATCAGACGTCCATCAAGTCAGAGGGTTTCAGAACTCTTGCTGAAGGAGATAAGGTTGAGTTTGATGTCATTTCAGACCAAAAAGGCCAAAAGGCCACAAATGTTGTAAAAGTATAAATATGTGAAAAGCCCACTCTAATGTTTTAAATATAAACGATTGTATGATAGTTGATATATAAAAAATGGAGTAGACGCAATAAATACTGTTATAATTACAACACACAGCCCCATTATCCGTAATAGGATAATGGGGTTTTTTTTGTAAAAAAAAGAAGGAAAAACCGTTGCAAAATATCGGCGTTTGTCAATATACACGCCAAAAACCATTTCAAAAAATGAATGTGCTGGAACAAATTTTTAAGGCTCATTGTTCTGTATGACACACAAGTACACTGCATATTTTTTATATTCTTTTATTGGTTTTTTTGTGCAGACGCGTCTGTCTTTTTCCCTTTGACAGCATACCCGGTTTTTGAGGATTGCTTGTGTGAAATCCGTTAACTATAACTATGGAGAAAATATAAGGAATCATCCAGTTTATTATGAAAGGAACAAATCTATGAAAACAATAATGGTTTTGGAAAATAACGAACAACAGCGTATTCTCTGTAAACAAAAATTATCAAACGAAGGCTATAATGTCATTACGGCAAATGACGGCAAAACGGCGATTAAAAAAGTAAATGATTACTGGCCGGATATTGTCATAATGAATGTTAATATAAGTGATATAGATATCGTTGATGTTATAGGTAATATATTAATTCAGCATAAAAACATCCCTATCATACTGCGCACGGATAACAACTTTTACGGAAAGAATTTTCACCCGTGGCATGCGAATGTAATTACTTCACGCCCTTCATGGTTTTTTGAACTGAAAGAGAAAATAAAAACGTTGCCCAACGAAAACAAAGAGGTTGCATGCAATTTCAAGATTGGTGAAAAATTGAGCGTACACGAAAGGACCCGTCTTAACAGGAAAAGAAAGACTGAGAAATTGTGCGCATAGAGACACATAGAGTTCCCCCGCGCGGGTTCAGGTTTTGTAACCTGAACCCACACGTGGCAGTGAACTACGATGATACCGTTTCATGTTCGCTGCGTAATTTTTCCAACGCCTCCCATCGGTGAAAGGCTTCTGCCAGTTCGTATTCCAGGGCTGACGCTCTCCCTTTAATTTTTTCTATTTCCTCTTTCCCTTTCTGATAAAACACGGGATTGCCCATTGTCTGAGTTAACTGCTGTTGTTCTGTTTCCAGCAATTCAATCCGATGTGGCAGGGATTCCAGTTCGCGTTTTTCATTATAACTGAGTTTACGTGTTCGTTTGGATTGTTTACTCTCCGCTTTTAACTTTGTAGGAAGCTGTTTCCCCGGGAAATCGTTTTGTGCATGTACAGTGCGTTGTCTTAACCAGTCATCATACCCGCCCACATATTCATTGATCAGTCCTTCCCCTTCAAAAACGAGTGTGCTGGTTGCTATGTTGTTAAGAAAGGTACGATCATGGCTGACGAGAAGAAGTGTTCCCTGATACTCCATCAATAATTCCTCTAAAAGTTCCAGGGTTTCCACATCAAGGTCATTTGTGGGTTCATCCATTACCAGGACATTGGAAGGTTTTGTGAACAAACGCGCCAGAAGGAGACGGTTGCGCTCTCCTCCGGAAAGTGTTTTGACTGAGACCCGTGCCCTGTCCGGAGAAAACAGGAAGTTTTGCAAATATCCGATGATGTGCCGTGGTTTGCCATTGAAGGTGATCACATCGTTTCCCTCACCAACGTTTTCAAACACCGATTTATCTTCATTCAGTTGCGCACGCAGTTGGTCAAAATAAGCTATTTGCAGTTGAGTGCCATGGCGAACATTACCTTTTTGCAGAGTCAATTCCCCTAATAAAAGACGTAAAAGAGTCGTCTTGCCGGAACCGTTGGGTCCGATAATTCCCACCTTATCTCCCCGCATAATCGTTGTGGAAAAGTTATTCACAATGAGACGATTATCATATCCGTAAGTTGCGCCTTCCACCTTTATAACAACCGCGCCGGAACGGTCTGATTCCTGCGTCTGTATAAGTGCGGAGCCTGTTCTTTGCCTGCGCTCGCTTCGAACCTGCCGCATTTTCTCCAACTCTCTTTTCCGTCCTTCATTACGAGTGCGTCTGGCCTTAATTCCTTGTCTTACCCATACTTCTTCCTGTGCAAGTTTCTTATCAAAAAGTGCGTGCTGTTTCTCTTCTGCGTCCAGAACAGCCTGTTTACGCGTCAAAAAAGTTTCGTAATTACACGACCAGCTTGAAAGATTTCCTCTGTCCAGTTCAATAATACGGGTAGAAAGTTTCCTTAGAAACGAACGGTCATGGGTAACAAAAAGCATTGTGCCTTCATAACGCAGTAGAAATTCTTCCAGCCAGCAGACGGCATCGATATCCAGATGATTGGTCGGCTCATCCAGCAATAGAATACCGGGACCACACACCAGTTCTCGGGCAAGCAATACCTTTCGTTTAAGGCCTGAAGAAAGGGTATTGAATTCAGCATGAGCATCTAACTGCATCTGCGAAATTATCTTATTTATTTGATGACGGCCTTTGCGTTCAGAAGAAGGCAGATTTCCGAACTCGTTCGATAGTATATCGGATACCGTACCATTTATTTTTTTTGGAATTTCCTGGGAAAGGTATGCCGTGCGCAATCCTTTCTGCCGCACAATTTCTCCGGAATCAGGCATCAGATCACCATTGATAAGTTTTAGCAGGGTAGATTTGCCGGCGCCGTTGCGGCCAAGGAGACATGCCTTTTCGCCCCGCTCTAGCTGCAAATTTGCGTGTTCAATCAACAAAGGACAGCCAAAACCTATCGTTACATCCTGCAAACTTATCAACGCCATCGATATTCTCCAAATATTATTTTCTTTAAATTGCACCTTAACAGTATTAACAAACAACCCTTTATGTGATTTTATCACAGCGCCGTCAGCCTGCAATCAAATAATGAAACAGACATGACTGGTACCTTTTGCAGTCCTCAATCTGCAGTCTGCAGATTGCAGATTGAGGACTGAGGACAGTTTTCTTGCTTGTTTAGTTCTGACTTTGTCAATTCAGGGTTTGGGAACAACCGGCCAAAAGTTGCGGTCAAAGACTGCCAAATTCTAAGAAAAACATTTTACTTAGGAGATAAACTGTATAACATGATTGAAAACATTACGCTGGTTGGCCCTATTGGTATAATCCTGCCTGAAGGACGGCAGAGAAGGAGGCTTTTATGGAAAAACAAAAAATATTTGAAAACATGTGGATAAGAACGCTGCTGTGGCTTTGCGCAATTGCCGCGTTTCTCCTGGTGTGCTATTATTTAAAAGGCATTTTAATATCACTCTTTCTGGCTTTTACGATAGCCTATATTGTTGATCCATTACTCGATATTATTGAAAAACGAAGATTTTTATTTTTAAAAAAAGGGTTGCCGCGGGGTCTTGCAATAGTGGTACTTTTAACAGGCATGTTGTTTATGGCGGGCGGGGCGGCCGCCTACACAATACCAAAAACCTTGCATGGCATTGAGCGAGTTGGCATGGTATTAAAAAAACAGTATCCGAAGTATCAGGAAAATGTGGAACTGTTTATTGAAAACCATAAGGATACCGGGATTGCGATATTTTTAAAAACACAACTAGGCATACAGAACGGCAGTGAAAAAGAAACGCAGGAGAAACGTCCGGGACTTATGAAATTTGCCCTTGCAACAGTAAAAAACATCTTTCAAGGAGCCTTCGGTCTGGTGGGAATAATAATAAACATCGTGGTTTTTGGAGTAGTGACCATATATCTCCTGAAAGATTTTGACGTTATTATAATAAAGTGCAGGAACCTGCTTCCGGTTTCAAAAAAAGAAAAGATATTTGAGATTTTCGGGAAGATAAATGAAAACCTGAAGGCATTTCTAAGGGGGCAGATTACGGTTTGTATTATATTATCCATAATATATGGAATAGGATTGACCGTTATTGGCGTACCGCTTTCCTACCTCATAGCCCTGCTGGGTGGATTTGGGAACGTTATTCCCTACATCGGAATAATGCTTGGCCTTGTTCCCGCACTGATACTCGCGTTTATTCAATATCAGGATATCACCCATTTGATCCTTGTCGTAGCGGTATTTGGCGTAGGGCAGTTCTTTGAAAGCACCATAATAACGCCAAAAATTGTTGGAACAAAACTCGGACTGCACCCTGTAGCTATTATACTGTCCATTTTGATATGCAGCCAGATATTGGGATTTTTGGGTCTTTTGCTTGCAGTTCCCATTGTGGCTGTGGCGAAGGTGCTTATTGATGAAGGGCTTTTGAGATACAAAAATACCGATTTCTTTAAGGGTAGTTAAGGGAATGAGGTCTTTGTTTAGGGAGTAAATGCAAAATGGGATTCCAGATAATCGACCAGGGAACAAGATTCCCTCTTACTGCAGGAATGTTTACAACGCCACCTCGCCGGGTTGAAAGGCTGCAACATACCGCAAAGGATAAAAGAATTGAGGAAAACAAGGACAATTTGCAGGAACGGGAACAACGAGAAAATAAAAAACAAAAACCCCGTAGTTCATCAACGCTTATGTACCAAAAAACCGAATACCCACACCAGAGAAATTCATTACATGCAAATCAGATCATGTCTTCTCCTGTAGTTACAATTCTGCCGGATACCAGGCTCGATGAAGCATGGGAAATTATCAGGGAACATAGGTTCCGCCACCTGCCCATTCTCACACCGAATAAAAAAGTTGCCGGCATTATTTCCGACAGGGATTTACTTCGTGAGGCGGCGCAGAGCGAAGCATCCGGAGATAAACAACCGGTCAATACACCTGCTCAAAAATGGTATGAAGCAGATGCCCATTATACGGATGCCGGATTTTACCATGATAACATTTATACATTTCCAAAAAAGAAAACCGTTTTGGACATTTGTAAAACAAGAATTCTTACAGCAACGCCTGACACTGAGCTGAGGGAAATTGCAAAAATATTGATAGAAGAACATATTGGGTCAATGCCAATTGTTGATGAAAACAACCATCTTTTGGGCATAATTACCAGGAGCGACATCCTGAGAACAATTGTCGCGAATGGAGCTATTGATCTTTTAATCTAGCATACCATTTCAGTAAAATAGCATACTACAATGAGTAATGATCTGACAAATCTTCACATCGATAAATCAAAATTTCTGGTTCGGCGCGGCAAAACAAAGGGGAAAATATATCTCTCTGTCGCCGCCGGAATCATTATTGTTCTGGGGATATTGTATGGAACCGGCATTCTGCAACCTGCTATTCGTGTGCATGTATCAGGGATTTCTACCATTTTCCCCTCTCAGACGTTTACCCTTTTAAATGCGAGCGGGTATGTTGTCGCCCAGCGAAAATCCGCCATATCGTCTAAGATCACCAGCTCGCTTGTATCCTTATCGGTAGAAGAAGGCAGCAGGGCAAAAAAAGGAGATGTTATTGCCTGCCTGGAAAACAAGGACGCAATTGCGGCGTTGAAAAGAGCAAAGGCGGATATGAATACCGCCAGATACAGGCTGAAGCAGGCTGAAGCAGAACTTACTGAGGCGAAGCTTGCTTACAATAGAACAACGAATCTTTTGCAAATGGGAGTCGTTTCTCCGTCTGAATATGACACGGCAGATGCAAAATACAAACTTGCGATTGCAAAGGTTGAAGAAGGGAAGGCCGCAATACGCTCGGGCAAAGCGGCAGTGAGCGAGGCAAAGGTGCAACTTGATTATACTTTTTTACGCGCACCTTTTGATGGGGTAGTATTAACGAAAAATGCCGATATTGGCGATATAGTCACTCCTGTGGGAGCAGCGGCAAATGCCAGGGCGTCGGTAGTGACTATTGCCGACCTCGATTCACTCATGGTGGAGGTTGATGTATCCGAATCAAATATTGAACAGGTAAGCGCCGGGCATCCATGTGAAATCCAACTGGATGCTTTTCCGGGAGAAAGACTTCGCGGTGAAGTGCATATGATTGTGCCTACTGCGGACAGGACAAAGGCCTCGATACTGGTAAAAGTCGCATTTGCCGACAAAGATTCCCGCATTATGCCGGAGATGAGTGCAAAGGTTGCGTTTTTAAAACGACACGCAACGGATGATGAAAGAAAGCCAATAAAGGCAATTCCTGTAACAGCCGTCAGGACAATGATGGGAAAGAATGTTGTATATACGGTTGAAAACAACCGGTTAGTGGAAAAGGTCATAAGCACAGGAAGGTGTTACGATGCTATGATAGAGATATTATCAGGATTAGAAGATGGCTGGAAAATAGTAACAGACGGGAATAAGAAAATGAAAAACGGCAGAAGGGTAAAAATATCCGAAGAATAAAAATATGTCCATGTACAGCTAAAAGCATCAATTATCTGAAAATTTATAAATCTTATTATACGAATTCCGGGGACACTATACTTAATACGGAAGGATAGGAAAAGCCAAGGTTTATGATTTCAAGCAGAATCGTCACAATAAGTATTATGAACAAAAGAGAGTGGAAGTGTTTTACCTTATCAAAGAAAATAGGATTGTAACCGTTACCGTATATGTATTCTATGGAAAGTGGGAGGCATAAATGAACATCATTTACAACGACAAGACAGACCTTCTTTACATCAGATTTGATGACAAAAAACAGGATGTCATAAACCGGCGGTTCTCCGATGACATTGTCCTGGATATTGGCGAGAATAACAGAATTGTAGGCATTGAAATTCTTGATGCTTCTAAACATGTAACTCTTGATAAACTCTTACCGGTTAATTACGAGCTTTCAAAGACATAGAATTGATTGTCTGTAACTAAAGAATTAGCTATAACTATAGCACAAAAAGACCCCATTGCCGTTAAGATGGCAAAAATCCTGCTCAACGAAAATCAGAAAATAGAGAAAAGGCTTGAGAAAGAAATAAACCTCTTTGCCCGATGCTTTGCAACACAAGATCGTCAGGAAGGCATAAACACCTTTTTGGAAAAAAGAAAGCCCATGTTTAAAGGTGTATGATTTTTTTAAAAAAGAGGCATTATTTAAATTGAAGTTTAATTTTCGTTAATAAAAAACTCTTAATGAAATGTGAGTAAAACTTGGTTGCTTTCCTAAATATCCTTAATATCTTCAGAATTAGAAACGTGTCATTTCGTTTGAATAAAAAAGTTAAAGAATAAAATTTTTTCAAAACTCTTTTCAAATTTAAATTTATGCATAAGGAAAAAATGACAAAACGACCTATGATATTTGTAGATGGTACCAATTTGTTAACTCAACTAAGGCACTGTCCAAAAATAATTTGGTATTTTTATTAATTTAGTTAAGTGAAATTGTATAATTCCAATCTGGCAAGACACTGTGTTTGTTTATGTTTATTTCTTTCATTTGGTCATCAGTGATTTTGATTCCTTTTTGGTATTCTTTCTCGTTAAGAATGGTTTGTACGAGAAGACCCGCTGTTGTTGTAGTGCCAGCAATTAAACTTAGCATAACATCATAAGACCTCAAAGGATACCCTCCCAATTTTTACTGATAAAACTAAACAGACGATGTTCTACCGGATTCCATTTTGATGCTCCTGAGGGATGAGTGCCTTGAAGTATGGAATACCTGAGTGGTTGAAAATACCACCTCTGCGAGCCTAATCCTCGTAGAGAAGTTTGTGCCTATGCGCACACAATGGAGCAATCCGTATGCGTAGAAAGATAGCATATACCCGTGAGGGGTATGACGGAGTTACGAGGTACAGACGACCTTTTGGGGTGTATGAGTGTGGCGTGTTATTCCGTGCCAACTGCCATTTCTCAGCGAAGCACTGACAATGTCCTTTGTTGGAGATGGATAAACAGATTAAGTAAAACCATCTCTGGTTAATGCGTTTGAACATACATCACGAAGGGAAAAGGGGTAATCCATATGACCGGGGGAGGACTTACGCCTTGGGCAAAATTCCCTAACAGCAAGGTATAAGGAAATTCCGAAGTCCGAGCTGTATGAGATGGTGATAGACAAGCTTCTCTCACAAGTCTATCTTTGAAGTCGTCAGCATTGCTCATAATAGTTTCCGGTGTGAATCGGAAATGAAAGGGGCATAACCGTAGTGGAATTGATGAAAGTGGCAGATTGAATACGTTCAATGAGAAAAGAAACTCTTTTGCGTAGGTAAGCAGTAACAAGAGCCTCTCTTGTTTTGCCTATGTTTGGGAGAATCCGTACCCAGGAAACACGATTGACAAATCTATTATCCGTAATCAATCGAAAGGAATATATCGAGAGATGCTTAAGTATCATTCATTAAGAGACAAGGTGTTTAGTCTGAAAAACCTTTATGCTGCTTTCAAACACGTAAAGAAGAATAAAGGCAAAGCTGGTCTTGACAGGGTAAGTATTAAGCAATTTGAGTCCAATCTTGATGTGAATATCATGAGTATCCATCAGGAACTCAAGACTGCCATATACAACCCTGCGCCTGTCCTGCGGGTATACATCCCCAAAGGCAGGCATGACAAGAGACCTCTTGGCATTCCCATTGTTAAGGACAGGATTGTACAGCAGGCATTCAGGCAAATCATAGAGCCAATATTTGAGAAAGGATTCTCAGATAACAGCTTTGGATTTCGCCCTGACAGATGCTGTCACGATGCTATCAAACGGCTTGAACAGTATAAGCAGGAAGGGTATACCAGCGTCCTTGATGCCGATATAATGGCATTCTATGACACCATACCCCATAAGCTTATTATGGACTCCTTACGTGAGAAAATCGCTGATGGATGGGTTTTGAACAGTATTGAGAACATGCTCAAGGCAGGGGTCATGGAGGACGGCATCGTGCATGAGACAAACAAAGGCACTCCGCAAGGAGGTGTAATTTCCCCTTTGCTTGCAAACCTTATCGGTAACATCATCGACAAGGAACTTGAAAAGGCTGGATATAAGTTTGTCCGATACGCCGATGATTTCGTTGTCATGACTAAAACAAAAGATGAACTCCCAGCCGCCCTCAGCTATGTCAAAGAAATCATTGCAGGGAAACTTGGAATGAAGCTGAGCGAGGATAAAACCAAGCTCACCAACTTCAAAAGAGGTTTCAGGTTTCTCGGATACGATTTCAAGGGCAAGTATAAGGGTATAAGCACGAAATCACTGAACAAACTCAAGAGCCTGTCCTGAGCCTGCCGAAGGAACAACATCAGAGACATCACCAGACGTACACAGGGCGTCAATCTGCAAGCCATCGTTGATACATTAAACCCCGTAATTCGTGGGCATGTCAACTATTTTCGGCTGGGCAATGTACAAAAGGTATATCGCTCATTAGACTGTTGGGTACGCATGAGACTGAGATGTTTCAAGTTCTCAAGAAAATGGAGAACAGACAACAAGCGTTTCCCTGTTCACCGATTCTTTAAAATGGGGTTACTCTCATTCGAAAGAGAATTTCTTAAGGCGTGTGCTAAAGCATGATGTTTGACTTTTCTCTGTTATAGAGCAACACGTCGGGGTCGCTAACTACGAGAAAGACGTATGGTTTAAAAAGGATGCTTTGTCACGTTGTCCAAAGTATCTGGCGACGAGTGGGGGTTGGAGGCTAATGGCCTCCAACCTACCAGCTCGCTATCTCCCATTACCTTATTATACTTCGTCTAACAGGTCTTTGCCGTACGGACTTGTATTGGCTGATAGCAAGATTTTCCCTAATTTACTCTGCACTACTTTGTTTACGTGTCGCCATCCATACCCCGACAGATTTACCGATTGCTTTTGGTTGTTGCTTCATCAGTAATACTAACTTTCACCATCTTTGCAGTGGTTTAGTATCTGTTTCGCCGCCACTTCGCAAGTTCTATGGTGGTCTGCGTAACGAGGTTGCAATATTCCCTTTATGGTACGACCCGTAAACTTGTTTGCCCTTCGCTTGCAAGGACTTTTACTTCTGAGCTTTCATATTGCAAGTTACCTTTACAATATGTCAGATATAGCTAATCGGTCAAACAACCAATTTCCGATATGGGACTTTCACCCATTTAGTAATGCAGCATTATAGGCTGCGAACAAAGACGCTCAGAAATTTTGCGGCAAGACCTTTTCTTTCACTTCAAATGCTTCGCATGTAACATGTAGAGAACAAAAAAAACACTTTATTTTTTTTCTCTCTCTCTTTCATTACTACAGGGATACTCCCGCTCTATTTTGCTTGTTTTACTCATTTTTGCCCATTTATATGAAAATTCTATTGTTTTTTATCTTCTTCTCCACTTATTGACGGGAGCTTTTGGCACAAATCCTTGATCCGCGTCTTTCGTAGGGTGACTTTGACGTTGCCGTGGGTAAAGAATGCTTGATTTGCATTTTCAGATTATATGTGGTAGTGCAACCTGTGGCTAAATTTTATGTTTTAGTCATTTTATGCACACCTTTCACCAAGTCATAAAATAAAAGCTGTTGATATACTTGATAAAGTACTGAATAAAAAATGAAGTATACAAAAAGTATACAATTTTCAGTATTCAGGAAGTATATGGTAGTCGTAAGTAGTTGTCATTATTGGTCGGGGTGGCGGGATTTGAACCCACGACCTCTTGAACCCCATTCAAGCGCGCTACCAAGCTGCGCTACACCCCGACTTTGGGAATACTATCTTATTTTTCATCTATTATCAACTTTAAATCTCTTCATTAATAGATGTGTTATTTTTCTGAACATGAGATGAAGGGAAATTGTTCGGTGCTGCAGTGCGGTGCATTGCATTGCCTCTATTTTACAGAGGGACACTGCTTGATTTGTTTTTTATAAGGCAAAAAAAAATTAAGGCGGAGGTCGTGTAGACGGCAGGATTACTCCCGCCGCCTCACATAGAACCGTGCATGCAGTATTCCTGCACACGGCTCTTCAAACAGATTCACTAAGGCGCGACCAAAAATAACATTCATGTTGGCTTTTCAACCAACTGGCTTTTACAAGCTTCGCCTGGCGCACTAACACTTTAGTTTTTTGAAAAACTCCAATAATATCGGTGTTTTGCCGCATAGTGTCGAGGCGAAGCATTTGCCTGTTTGAGTATGCGCACATTTATGGCAATTTATAGAAAATGCTTTGCCCCGACTTTTAAAAAAAACGAACCTGTTACAAGAGGGTATTTTACCTTTTTCTTCTTGTAGGGAAAAAAGTTGTCTTGTTAGTGAACAAAAATTTCCACAAATCTTTCAACGAGATACGCCAGATATTCTATATCGATATAATCTTCTGCACTACTATCAAGAAACAATTTACAACTAGCCGAAAATTCATCGTCTGCTTCCCAAAAACACATATACAAGGGTATCCTTGGCAACAAACCAAATTGATAAATATAATCGGCCCTCATTTGCCCTTGTGCAGCAACTCCACCCAATTCTTTACATCGAATTATCAATCCTTGTTTATTATCATTGAATTTTGTGGCAATCTTCTCTTCGGCGTTCCGCTGAAAGGCTTTAACGTGTGAAGCGGTATTTGTAAAATATCCCAATGTGACCCATTCAGCGGTTAAAGATCTGCGGCCCTGCCTGCGCACATAATCGTAAATGATAATTTTGGACCACGAATCAATACAATATGTATCATTTTCATATAAACCTTTTCTGCGAATCTCATATGGCTTATTTATCATTTTAAGCGTTATTCTCTCTTCGCCATCCTTAATCTCATACCCGCCGCCAATTGCAGCGCTTGCATCCTTAAAATTCACACATTTCGCCACAGCTTCTAATTCATAACTTACACGACTGTAATTATCGTCCATGGTAGCTACGGGTTTATTTAATGCCAGTTTGCTGTCTTTGTTTGCAACATATGGACAATCTTGTATTCTACGTTGAGAGTTTATTACTTTAAGTGCAAACGCGGTACAAGTTGCATCTCCACATTCACCACAATTTGTCTTTGGCAATTTTTTATATATTTCAATCATACTGTTATATTCAATATATACATAAAGAACCGGATTTCATGCATTAACAGGTATTTTTTCCATCATAACACAAAAGGCATCCTTCTAAAATGAGGATGCCTTCTGTGTCACGATTATTCTAAAAATGCTTATGCATTTGACTCCTAATAGTGCCCTTAAGAAGGGTATTTTTGTATTCTCTGACTCGTTTAGTTAGGAGTTAAATGCATAAGCATATTCCAAATTAATCTTTCTGATTAAATTGTCGCACGCGATACAGGTTGCTCAAGTGCTGCATGTGCAGCG
This sequence comes from Candidatus Kuenenia sp., assembly GCF_027493735.1. Lineage (NCBI taxonomy): Bacteria > Pseudomonadati > Planctomycetota > Candidatus Brocadiia > Candidatus Brocadiales > Candidatus Brocadiaceae > Candidatus Kuenenia > Candidatus Kuenenia sp. The sequence goes on along the minus strand of NZ_JAOSKF010000021.1, from coordinate 118,760 downwards.
GCAAGACGGGCTATTGGCACCCTGAAAGGAGAGCAACTTACGTAATCCATACCTATCCCATGGCAAAAGGAAACTGTTTGAGGATTTCCCCCGTGTTCACCGCAAATTCCAATTTTTAATTCTTTTCTCGTGCTTCTCCCTCCATTAATACCTATTTGAATCAACTTCCCAACGCCCTCCTGATCCAAAACCTGAAAAGGGTCCTTCTCTAATATTTCATTATCAATATACTCCGGAACGAAAGATCCAACATCATCACGGCTAAAACCAAATGTCATCTGCGTTAAGTCATTCGTCCCAAAGGAAAAGAACTCAGCATGTCTGGCAATATTATCTGCTATTAAAGCTGCCCGTGGTAATTCGATCATTGTTCCTATAAGGTAATTTACCTTTACGCCTTTTTTCTCCATTATTTCTTTTGCATTTTTTTGAATCAACTCTTTTAAGATAATTAATTCTTTTTCAGTACTAATAAGGGGCAACATTATTTCCGGATAAATGATGATACCCTTTTTTTTCATGTTACATGCAGCCTCGATAATTGCCTGTACCTGCATCTCATATATTTCGGGATAGGTAATACCAAGCCTGCATCCTCTATGGCCAAGCATAGGATTTAGTTCGTGAAGCGCCGAAACTTTTTCCTGTATTTCCTGAAAACTAATTTTCATCCGCTTTGCTATTTCTCTTTGATTATTTTCCTCTTGAGGCAAAAATTCATGAAGGGGAGGGTCCAGAAGACGGATAGTCACAGGAAGCCCATCCATCTCTTTAAAAATCTGTTCAAAGTCTCTGCGTTGCATAGGAAGCAATTTCTTCAATGCAGACATATATGCCGTCATGGGATATTTAATTTCATTCTGCGCCCTTGCTAAATCTTTTTTGAGAACATTTATCTTGTTGTTTTGTGCATTACTTATTTCTTTTTGTATATAAGCAATTTTGGTTTTCAAATTTTTCACATCCGGGGCGGAAAGAATCATTTGCCGAACGAAATCGATTCTATTCTCGCCAAAAAACATGTGTTCTGTTCTGCAGAGTCCGATGCCTTCAGCGCCAAACTCGCGAGCTTTCCGTGCATCTATCTTAGTGTCTGCGTTAGTTCTCACTTTCAACTTTCTTATCTCATCCGCCCAAGTCATGAGTGTGGCAAAATCATCGCTAAGTTTGGGTACAAGAGTTGCCACATTCCCCATCATTACCTCACCGCTACTGCCATCTAATGAAATGAACGTTCCCTCCCTTATCACCTTGCCATCTACCTTAAAAAGCTGCTTTTTATAATCCACATGTATAGCACTACAACCAGCGATACAACATTTACCCATTCCTCGCGCAACCACAGCAGCGTGGGAAGTCATACCGCCGCTGGTAGTAAGGATTCCTTGAGAAACATGCATTCCGCCAATATCTTCCGGAGAAGTTTCTTTCCTGACTAAAATTACCTGTTCGTTTTTCTCGGCTAATCTTTCTGCTTGTTCAGCGCTAAAAACGACCCTGCCGGTAGCCGCTCCGGGAGAAGCTGGCAGACCTTCTGCTATTACTTCTCTTTTTGCCTTAGGATCAAAAGTCGGGTGCAATAACTGATCCAGTTGATTAGGGTCTATTCTGGAAATAGCCGTCTTCTTATCTATTAATTTTTCCTTTACCATATCAACTGCAATTTTTATTGCTGCCGGAGCAGTTCTTTTTCCATTTCTTGTTTGCAGCATGAACAAGCGATTCTCTTGAATAGTAAATTCGATATCTTGAACATCTTTAAAATGCTTCTCTAATATGTTCTTATATTTAAAAAGCTGTTTATAGACCGCTGGCATTTCTTTTTCAAGATTTGCAATCGGCTCTGGCGTACGAATACCCGCAACAACATCTTCTCCCTGTGCATTAATAAGAAATTCCCCGTAAAATTTGTTTTCTCCTGTTGAGGGATTTCTGGTAAAACAGACCCCCGTGGCAGAATGATCTCCCATATTTCCAAATACCATCGCCTGAACATTTACTGCCGTACCAATAAGCCCCTTAATTTCGTAAAGCTGTCTGTATTTTATTGCGCGAGGATTGTTCCATGATGCAAAAACGGCTTGAATCGCTCTATGAAGTTGTTCTGCAGGATTATTCGGAAATGGTTCACGCGCATTTTTTTTATAAATTTCCTTATACTCTTCTACAATATTTTTCAATTGTTCTGTTGTCAAATCTGTATCATTTTTGACCCGTGATTTTTTCTTATATTTGTCCAGGATTTCTTCGAAATAATGTCGTTCAATCCCCATAACTACATCACCAAACATTGAAATAAACCTGCGGTATGCGTCCCACGTAAAACGCTCATTTCCCGTTTTTTTTATCAACCCCATTACCGTTTCTGGATTTAAACCAAGATTCAATACCGTATCCATCATTCCCGGCATAGATGCCGCAGCGCCACTTCGAACGGAAACCAACAGAGGATTATTTGAATCGCCTAACTTTGCTCCCATCAATTTTTCCAGCATGGAAAGATTTTGCGCTATCTCTTTGTCAAGTCCCTTGGGATACTGTTGCTTATTCTTATAATATGCATCACAAACCTCCGTTGTGATAGTAAAACCAGGGGGAACAGGGATGCCAATATTAGTCATTTCCGCTAAATTTGCCCCTTTACCACCAAGCAGATGCTTCATATCCGCTTTCCCATCAGCCTTACCCTCTCCAAAGAAATAGACATACTTGGGCGCCATTCAGAATGCTCCTTTCAACGAATATATTCTTAACACAAAAAGAAATTCAACTTTTTTAACAAATTATACCACCAAAAATCAGACAAAATATACAACCTAAATCCTGCAAACGATTTTCGCAATGCGAAAATCAGTATTTTCCACTACCAAGATTGGCAAAAAGCGATAACAGATATCCGTTTTTTAGCAATTGTGGTAGCGCTATTGTACTACTTTAAACAAAAAGACATGGGAAATTGTCGGAAACGTGCTCTCTGATGCAATGAAAATCAAGATAGGGATGTACTGTCTCCATCTGCGGTATACTTACCACTCTCAAAAGACTAAAAAAACGAAATACAACGTCGGTTTTCTACTGAAAAACTACATCCAGTGACATGCGTTCCCACTTTTCCCATTCCTCCTGATGGAGAAATTTCTCCGGCAATTTTAATGTCATCTGCCGGCTTCTCTCCACCAGTTTCCCTGCCACACGGATTAACCACAGTCTCATCGTCTTTACTTCCCACTTTTGTATCACTCCACCACTGAGCAATCCCATCCACTTCAAAAGATTATACGCTAACACCGCACACTGAAATAGCGCAGCATTGGCCAAAAATTCACCCGTACGTATGTGCCCCGCATTCATCTGTCCTTTACTCTCTTCTATCAAAGTCTCGCAGGTAGCCCTCTTTCCATAACAACGATGCGCTTCCATCGGACTTAACCGCTCCGTTGTAACGTAACAAAAATACTCATACACGGACACTTCTACTAATTTCTTTTCTCTTTTGACCAATTGCCGCACTGCCACAAAACGTCTCGCACGATCCCACCCTGCACATCGATACCAAAATTCAGCCTGTTCCCATCCTGGCTCCCCTTTCACCTCATTCCATTTCTGCCCTTCAAGCAATCCTTCCAGATTCTTCAGCTTTACCTTAATCAGATATCCCGCCAATATTGACTCAAGGTATTCAAGTAATTCTCCGGTAAAAAAACCGCTGTCTCCCCGAAATACCACCCTTACCCCCTTATTCATGTACGCCATACATTCCTTCATGAACTCTACTACTCCGTTACTCGTGTAGGCGCTTCCACAGCGGAACCAACTATGTAATACCTCCTTTGTTTCTGCAATAAATGCCATTAAGGGATGATACGCCTTCTGCCCCTTCTTGTGCGGATTATATCCTACCTCTGCACCCTCCTGTTTCCCATATACACCATCTACGGTAGAATCAACATCTATCCATACTTCGCAAAGAGCACTCCTGAGTTTATGGCCTGATCTCACCGCACGCTTCCATATCTTTCCCCTAAACCGGTGGATCACCCCCGTCAGTTCCACTATATCTCCCTGACTCGCCAGCTTCATAATACGTCCTATCGTAGTATCTACAGGTACCTCTTTCCACCCGGACATCTTCTTCAATACCTCATCTGTACACACCTTCATCACCTCTACCATCGATGTCGCCCCTGCTATCAACCCTATCACTACCATTTGTACCGCATCGACAAACTGATACCGGGCATTTGCTCCACGATCCTTATGGACCGCTTCATGGACTCTCTCCCGGAACATCAGCTTACCCATAAAATTCAATACCGGTAAAAGCCCTGCATGTACCGTTAAGCCTTTCCCGCTCATCTCTGCCTTGATTTTCGGTTGTCTTTTGCTGTATTTTTTTGCTATATTCTTCATCGAAATGGTGAATCTCCTTTCAGGTGTTTTTTGTTATCAATATACCGCCGAATACCTTGGAAATCCTACCATTTCAATCCTATTCCTGCAACAAGGCTTTGCCTTGTTTGCAGGATTTAGGTACAATCTTATTCTTATTTTGATAACAAACTATCAACCTTTTTTGCAAATTTTCTTTAATAGCATAATCACAAGAGCATCATCTTTGTGAAAAAAATTATACCAATAAATCTAACTAACTAAAGCAATAATATTATTTTCTAAGAAAAGAACCAAACGCTGGGATGACTTATTTTCAGCAACGAAATGTTGTTCTTAAGCGTTTTCCTTTAAACAATGAAAGTGCTTTTATAATCCCGAACGCTTAAAAATATTTTGGACGGTATAAACTTTAATCAAATTCTATCAAAATCAAGTAATTAATATAGCCAAACAAATATGATTTTAGAGATTTGGCGATAAAATGGCTTTCTAAAAAACAGATTTATTTGACTAGGCATATTATCAAACACACCCCTAAATCCCCTCTTGATAGAGGGGACTTCTTCTCTCCCCTCTAAAAAGAGGGGCCGGGGGTGTGTAAATTTTTCGAAAACCTTATTTGTTTGACTATATAAATATTTTGTAACTATTCAGCGTAATTTATTAAACTACCGGAGATCAAAACATAGGGATATATTTCATTTAAAAACAACCGCATAAAACAAATATAAACTACATAAATCATAAAACTATTTCTTCTATAAAAAGTGTAGCCATTATATTTTAGTATTTAAAAGACACAAATTTTCGTGAATACTATCATAAACAAATTTAACTGGCAAGAAAATTTCAAGGTAGAAAAATAATCCTTTAGTTGCAATAACTTACTTTGCATAAACAAGTTATCGAAAAACAAACCTAAAAACATTCTGCAAATGAATGCAGTGATTTTAATTGGATTTTACAACATTGATATCTGCAATGTATTGTGCGCTTAAAATACTAATATTTTTTCTGAGAGATTTAATAAAATAGCCTCTCCATAACAATTCCCCACAAAATCTGTAAAACAGAGCAGTCCATTTAAAAGCTTTTTGCATATCTGTCTTTGTTAGTTTACCCAACTTTTAACCATTTTCTGAAAAATGGTTATCGTAATTCCAAGCCATTGTAAGGTTGAAATCTTGCATATTCTCCAAAAACAAAAAAAATCAATGGAGTCATATATTTTCTTTTTTACGAAAGATTTTCTGTTTATAAGGTAGAAATTAAACTGCACTGCTGTACGTGCAAAAAAATTGCGCTGCTTACTTGATTTGTATTAAAGGAACAGCAGGAAAACCTAAGGAGAATTGAATGATTGCGGATAAGGAAATTGTTACAAGTATACTTTTTACAGTAAAAAAAGTAATCGACCTAGAATTAGACAAAACTTAATTTTTAATATCACTTCAATAAAATACAAGATATTTCTTGCTCGCTTAACATGCGATACTACATGCTATTTCTTAATCTTTTTAGAAAGTCTTTTCTCGTATTTTGATACAGTTTCTTCCTGTGCAGCAGTCTCAATAGAACCCGGTCTCTTTTTGCGAACTTCTACAATAGCATCTATTGCGCTAAATCCTTTATTTACAAGGTAACATGCCAGCATAGTACCAGTCCTCCCAATTCCTGCATCACAATGTACAACCACTTTTTTACTAGAAGACACAGCTTCATTTACAAAAAAAATAAATTCTTCTATCTGTTCTTGTGTAGGTGGGGTAAGGTCTGCAATGGGGATATGCTTGTTGACAAAACCAAATTCCTCTAATAATATTTTATGAAGTGGCCACTCTGACAAAGTAACTATAACATCAATACCATTTTCCCTAAGAAATTCAAAATCAGATACTACAGATATGGGTCTAGCCATACCAGCAATTTCACCTTTTAATAACCAACTAAAATTTCTAGGAATATTCATTATTTACAAAATCATTAAGCATTTTATACAATAACTCTAGCGGTAAACCAACAACATTTGAATAACTTCCATCTATTCTATCAATAAACCTTCTGCCCGCTCCCTGGACAGCATAAGCACCGGCTTTTCCCATTGGCTCTCCTGATTGCACGTAACTTTCAAGTTCATATACCGAAACATTCTTCATTTTTATCTTGGTCAGTGCAACACCTACATATTCATTTTCAGACGGCAGTTCTTTAATACAGAGTCCGGAAAATACTTCATGAACCGAATTATTTAATAAAAAAAGCATTCTTCGCGCATCATCTTCATCTTTTGGTTTGCCATAAACCTCATTGTTATGCAAAACAACCGTATCTGCTCCAATGATAAACACGTCTTTCAACCCTTTAGCGACACTACCTGCCTTTAACGATGCAAGATATTGAACAAGTACGTCCGGTGGTAATCGTTTGTTATAAAGGCTTTCTTCGACTCCGTGAGGTACCACGTCAAAAGATAACCTCATCAATTTTAACAATTTGATCCTTTGCGGTGAATTTGAAGCAAGGACAAAACGCTTCCTGGAAAAAATCACTCCTGGTATTGAACTTTCTACCCACATAAACAAAGGCATATCAGAAAAAATCAGAAGTTTTTAAGCGAAGAGGTGGCAACTTTGGGTTTAATCTCTTCTGAGTTGTTTACATCTGTTTCAGTTTCTACCAACTCAAAAATAGCAAGGGATGCATTATCATTAAGCCTTCTTCCCAACAACCTTAATTTTCTACATATTCCACCCATAGAATATTCAAGCTCTGGTATCTTACCAACACTGCTCCCAGAAAGAACTCCTAAGCGTGTACCTGACAATTTCAATATACGTGTATATCCACCATTCCTGTTTGTAAATCTTTTTGCAATACCCTCACTCTCGCGCCAATCTCCTTCTCCAAAAATCTTTTTTACAATATCGACATTTTTCAATCTAGAAAGAACCTGTCGATAACAGTGTACATAGCCTGGCCTGTCGCTCTCTTTTTTGTCCAATCCTTTTTTAGCTATGGTGATTATCTTTTCAACAAAAGATCTTGTCTCCTTTGCTTTTTCAACAGTTGTAACTATTCTTCCGTGAATAAAAAGGCTATTTGCGATATTCTGCCTCAATGCCTTTCTGTGAGCGGAAGTTCTAGATAAATGCCTGCCTCTCTTTCCATGTCTCATTGTATCAACCTTTTCCCTTTTCCATTCGTTTTATTTCCAATGGCATCCCAATAGCTAAATTTAACTGACTTAGTTTTTTCTTTAATTCCTTCATCGTGGTTTTTCCGAAATTCTTTATCTGTAAAAGATCGTCCTCTGTTTTAACAACAAGATCACCTACCGTTACGATATTAACAGTCTCTAAACAATTAGAAGCTCGCACCGATAAATCTAATTCCGCAATCGGCATGCTCAAAGTCCTATTAAATTCTTCAGAAGACATGTCAGATATGCACTCAGCACTCATATTTTTTTCGATTTGTTGTAATTCTCTGCCTATTTCGAAGTATTGTATAAACGGATTCAAATGCTTTCGAGTAATCATTGCGGCTTCAACCAAAGCCATCTCGGGAGTAACAGTACCATTCGTCCAAATCTCTAAAATAAGTCTGTCATAATTTGTTCGTCTTCCAACACGTGTCTCCTCAGTGACATACCGTACATTTCTGACAGGAGAAAAAAAAGAATCTACAGATATCAAACCAATCTCTTGATCCTCAGCTTCATTTTCATCAGCAGTTACATACCCGCGACCTTTTCTCACTTCCATTTCAACATTAAAAGCCATATCCTCTGAAAGTGTTGCTATATGTAAATCATCATTAACAACTTCCACGTTTTCGTCAGTAATAATATCTTTGCCGGTAACTTTACCTTTTTTATTAGCCTCAATTTTTATAATCTTCGGCTGATCAGAATGCATTTTGACAATCAAATTTTTGATATTCAGGATTATATCAGCAACATCTTCTATTACACCTGGTACATTGGTAAATTCATGCGCCACCCCTTCAATTTTAACTGAAACAACAGCGCTACCTTCTAAAGAAGACAACAAAATTCTTCGTAGACTATTTCCTATTGTGTGACCAAAACCACGTTCGAAAGGGGCTGCTATGAACTTACCATACCTGTCGGTCAAAGTTTCATTTTCAACATCTACTCGTACTGGTAGTTCAAGACCTCTCCACCTTATTCGCATATTTTCCTCCCTAATCTATTTATAAGGGAATTTATAAAAATAAATTTGACGTAAGTAATTTTCTTACGAATGTTTGCGGGATTACAAATTCAATTGACGACTACAATGACAACTCTTATTATTGTGGAATGATCCGGCTAAAAAGATTATTTTGAGCAAAGTTCGATTATTAACTGTTCCTGCACGGAAACAGAAATATCATCTCTGTTTGGAAGTTGTGTCACCACACCTTCCAATGCACCCTGCCGAAATTCTAACCAAGAGGATATTTTTCTGGATTTTAAAGCTTCCGCGTTATCCTGAACAAGCTTCCGACTTCTTTCGCTATTTTTTGGCCTTATCACATCACCAACTTTTACTAAAAAAGAGGCGATATCAACTTTTTTATCATTGACCGTTACATTGCCATGTAAAATAAGCTGTCTGGCGCTTTTCCTTGAATGTGCAAATGTTAGTAAATGTACAACATTATCCAACCTTCGTTCCAACATTACTAATAGATTATCACCAGTATTCCCTTTTTGTTTTTCCGCTTTTCTAAAGTAATTCCGGAACTGTCTTTCTAAAACACCATAAAAACGTTTCACTTTTTGTTTTTCCCGGAACTGGATACCATACTTCGAAAGTTTTCCTCTTCCCCATGAAAATTGTCCAGGAGGATATTTTCGCTTTGTTATCGCACACTTAGCCGTTTCACAACGAAATCCTTTCAAAAACAGTTTTTCACCTTCTCTTCGACACAACCTACACTGCGGTCCTACATATCTCGCCATATCTTTCCTTTCCAGAACTACATTTGTATTTATTTTACACCCTGCGCTTTTTACGGGGTCTGCAACCATTATGTGGAAGAGGCGTAACATCTTCTATCGCTTTTACACTCAATCCTGCGGCTTGAAGGGCCGTGATAGCAGATTCTCTGCCAGGCCCAGGCCCCTTAACTCTTATTTCTATTTCTTGTATTCCATATTTCTGTGCTTTTTCAGCAGCACTTGTCGCTGCTTTTTGAGCTGCAAAAGGGGTGCTTTTCCGGGATCCTTTATAACCTGCGGTACCAGCACTTGCCCAGCAAATTGTCTCACCATTAACATCTGCTATTGTCACATAAGTATTATTAAATGTAGCTTTAATATTTGCGATAGCTCTTGTAACATTGCGCCTAATTTTTTTGCTAGTTTTAGACATATTTCACCTCATCAATCAAAATCATCCTGGTTATTGTGTTTAGTACACAAAAAACATAGTAACACTTTTTTTTAACTTTAATTACAGCTTATAATGTCATACAAACACTTTTATAAAACTATTATATTTTTTATGAGCTTATCAGTATACCGCAAAACGAACAGATTAACGATACTCAAGGAGTTCACAAAATAAGATTTTTCAAATGCTATAACCAGTTATAAAAATAAAAGTTATGAGTAAACATAGAAGTCCATGTTTGCAAACCCTTACAGTATATTACAATATATCACCCACATATTGCCTTATAACATTCACTTCGATTTGAACCTGTATCGGCAAAAAAACTTTGCAAGGCAAAGTCAGTATTAAACATCTCATCTAATTTCTGAAACTTATTCATATTGTATTTTTTATTTCTTTTTTTTCTTTTTGCTATGATCATCAGGTTTTTTGGCGTATATTTTGGGGATACGATCTCAACGAGCTTAACACTATAACCTGCTCCAGCTAAAAACTGTGCTCTTAATGCTTCGGTAAGGATACTTGCAAACCGATATCTCAATAAGCCAAAATCCGTTATATCCACCAACGGATGTCCTTCTTTAAGCCGATTTCTAATATTATTTTCACAACAGGGTACTACCAGAATATGCCTGGATTTTATTTTAATTGCTTTTGCAATAGTTTCATCCGTAGCGACATCACAAGCATGAAGTGCAATAACAAAATCGACAGATTTTTCTGGTAGAACATCAATTGTTTTAGCATTTATAAAACACATATTTTTAAATCCGAGAAGGCTATTGATCCTCTCGCATTTTTCTATTATTGCCGTATTCTTATCGACCGCATAGAAATATGTATTTAAAGCAAAGACATTTGAAAGTACATAATTCAAGACAAACGACAAATAAGATTTACCACAAGAACAGTCAAGAAATACAATTTCTTTTTTTTTCTTTATAGAAGGTTTCGATTATTGTTATAACTTGTTCACAGAATCCTACGACTTCATTAAACTTCTTGTTTTCTCTGCTAATTGAAACATCTATATTCAATCCGAGAGCATTTAAAAAATTCACATTAGCTGTCATTAATGCTGCAATTATTTCTTTTTTTCCATCTTAACCTTTTAAAATTCATAATTACATATCAAAAATTTATTAGATAGTTCAGAATACAAAAGGTTACCTCATTTCTTTAACTCCCTTTTTGCCCGCTACAGTTTTCTTTCGCCCCTTTCGAGTTCGAGCGTTTGTTTTTGTCCTTTGACCTCTCACCGGCAATCCAATTCGATGACGCATTCCACGGTAACAACTTATGCTTCTCAAACGTGAAATATTCTGTAATTCTTGTCTACGTAATTGACCTTCTACGTTATAATTTTTCCCGATATGAGCGCCTAAAATACTAAGCTGGTCTTCATGAAGATCCTTAGCGCGCACATTTTCATCTATGTTAAGTTCTCTTAATATTTTCTTAGATAGAGCACCCCCAATACCGTAAAAATATGTTAACGCAACAACTATTCTTTTATCTGCGGGAATATCTGTACCTGCAATTCTAGGCATTAATAGATTCCTTTCTAGAAATCACAAAAACTATCCTTGCCTCTGCTTGTGCCGAGGATTCAAACAAATTACACGAACTACATTTTTTCTTCTTATTATTTTACAGTTTTCGCAAATTCTCTTCACCGAAGTTCTAACTTTCATGGTGGCCTTCTCTAAATAATAATTAAAATATGCCGAATCTTTTAAACTTGCCTATAAATTATCCTACCTTTATCAAGATCATATGGAGACATCTCAACAGTCACTTTATCACCAGGCAATATTTTAATAAAGTGCATGCGCATTTTACCAGAAACATGCGCAAGTATCTTATGTCCATTTTGCAACTCTACCCTAAACATTGCATTGGGAAGAGATTCCTTTACAACTGCTTCCACACGAATCGGTTCTTCTTTTGCCATATTATATAAATAAAAAAATTTCTACAGCGTTAGAATTTCAGCCCCATTTTCCGTAACTACGACCGTATGTTCAAAATGGGCTGATAATTCTCCATCTTTTGTCACGACGACCCACCTATTATTCAACACCTTCGTACCTGGCTTTCCAACACAAATCATAGGCTCTATTGCAATAGTCACGCCAGGCATTAATATTTCATCATATTCTAAAAGCGACTTACTAACAAAATTAGGTACTTGTGGATCTTCATGCATGCTTCTACCAATGCCGTGACCAGTATAATCTCTTACAACTGAATAACCGTTTTCCTCAACAAACTCTTGTATTGTTCGCGAAATCAATGACAACTTTTCATGTGACTTGATCACACTTATGGCCAAATATAACGATTTTTCACACACATCTAAAAGTCTTTCAGCTTCCTCAGAAATAATCCCAACGGGTATTGTCAGTGCAGCATCTGCAACATATTTACGATAACGGACACCAACATCTATGCTTAAAATATCACCTTCGTCTAATCTTCTTTGGCTAGGTATACCATGAACAACTTCTTCATTTATTGAAGTGCATATGCTCTTAGGGAACCCTCTATAGCCTTTAAAAACAGGTACCGCATCTTTACTTATAATGAATTTCTCTATTTCTTCATTTAAATAATCTGTTGTTATACCTATTTTAGTGAGTTCTCTCGCCAGTCTTAGCGCTTCTGCCGTTATCTTTCCAGCACTTCGCATTATTTCTATTTCACGTGGAGATTTGCGCACTATCACCTTTGTTACCCGGCCATTGTCTTTTTTTGCTTCTTGCACTCTTGATTTATGATATCAGCGATAGTCTTTGAGATCACTTCTATTCTCAAGTCACTAATTATTTCCCTTAATATCTTATTTTTCTTATAATATTCAACTAGGTCTGCCGTTTGTTCACGATAAACTTTAAGTCTTTCTATAATTGTTTCTGGTTTATCATCGGCCCTTTGAAGTAATTTCCCGCCACACTTATCACAAATACCATTTTTTAGCGGTGGCACTAATTTTATGTGATAATTCGCACCGCACACACTACAAATCATCCTACCAGACAATCTATCAATAACCGTCTGCTCAGAGACAATAAAATAAAAAACAATGTCAAGACTATCTCCAAGTGTTTTTAACATTTCGTCAAGCACTTTTGCTTGAGAAAGTGTCCTTGGAAAACCATCCAAAACAAAACCATTTTCACAATCATGCTTTAAAATTCTATCTACAACAATTCCCACAACAACTTGATCTGGTACTAATATGCCTTTCTCTATATAAAAACGAGCCTTAGCACCTGTCTCAGTTCCGGCCTCAATAGCTTCGCGTAATAAATTCCCTGAAGAAATATGAGGAATATTCTCAATCTTACTAATTGTTTCCGCTTGAGTTCCTTTACCTGCACCTGGAGGACCTAAAAATACGATCCTCATCCCATCCTACCTCTAATTCGTGTACCACCGCTAAGAAAGCCACTATATTGCCTCATTATCATATGCGATTCGATTCTTTGCACCATATCCAATGCAACACCAACAATTATCAGTAATCCAGTGCCTCCATAAAATCCAGCAATAGCCCTGTTAAGTTCAAAGCCTCCTGCTACCAACTTCGGAAGAATAGCAATTAAAGATAAAAAGGCAGCACCTGCAAGTGTTATCTTGCCCATAATACTCTCAAGATATTCTGCAGTTCTATGCCCCGGTCTAATCCCGGGAATAAAGCTGCCATAATCTTTCATATTATTGGACATTTCTCTTGGGTTAAATTGGATAGCCGTCCAAAAATAACAAAAAAAAGTAATTAGTAAAATATACAACATAACGTATAAAACACCTTCTTGCAAAATACCCGATAAGCGCGAGGTTATCCAATAACCAACGCTCCCGGGTTCAAACCGTATCTGTATACCTTGCATGATTGCAGCAGGGAAAATCAACAATGATTGCGCAAATATTATTGGCATCACGCCAGCTTGATTCACTCTTAGCGGTAAGAAGTGTCTTTGTCCACCGTACACCCTCCTACCACGCGTATGCTTAGCTTGTTGTATAGGAATACGCCTTTGCCCTTGCGTTATATAGACAACACCACCTACAATGGCGAAAAACATACCCAACAATATTAAAAGTTTAACGATTCCAATCTGATGTTCTGCCGGAGCTACAGAAAATGTAAAGTTCTGTACTATTTGGTTAAAAGCCCAAGGCAGGCGCTCAATAATCCCAACCATAATAACTATCGATATACCACTACCGATCCCGTGCTCTTCTATCTGCTCCCCGATCCACATCAAGATCATAGTGCCAGTTGTTAGTAAAATTGCCGCCATTAACTGAAAACTAACGCCCTGTAAATATACTGGTATAACTGGAACTCCATTAAACTCGACAGTGTAAAGTGTTCTCGTCATCACAAAAGCTTGGAAAAGACACAAACCTACGGTTGCAATCCGTGTATATTGATTAATTTTCTTCCTGCCTACCTCACCCTCTTTCTGTAGCCGTTCTAAATAAGGAACCACACCAACTAACAACTGAAAGATGATAGAGGCACTGATGTAAGGCATCACTCCTAGTCCAAAAATAGCACCGGAAGACATGGCACCGCCTGCAAACATGTCTACCATTCCTAATAATTGCCCAATTCCGGACTGTGAAAACTGATTAAAATACGACTTTAATACAGTGGTATCGATACCGGGTATGGGTAAATAAACACCTACCCGACACAATGCTATTAAACCAAGTGTGATTAGAACTTTTTTACGTAACTCAGGTATGCGAAAAACATTTCCAAATTGTTCAATCATGGAATTATTTTAGCCTCTCCGCCTGCCGCTTTAATTTTTTCCATTGCGACTTTGCTAAATTTGTGCGCTTCAACTGTAATTGAATTTTTTAACTCGCCCTCACCCAACACCTTCACTCCTACACCTATTTTTTTAATTATCCCAGATTCCTTCAGTATAGCAATCGTTACTATATCACCACTGCCAAAATGTGCAATGTCCTTTAAATTTACAATGTTATATTCTTTTTTAAATATGTTGTTGAAACCACGTTTTGGTAATCGGCGGAAAAGAGGTGTTTGTCCACCCTCAAACAATTTTTTCATGCTGAAGCCAGATCTCGAAGAAGCTCCTTTTGCTCCACGACCTGCAGTTTTTCCCCAACCGGACCCAATTCCTCGCCCTACCCTTTTCTTACGTTTCCTCTTTATTGGAACCGCATTTAAATCAAAAAGATTCATTCTATCCTTACTCCCCGTAGTTCTTCAACTTCTTCTTTTGTTTTTAGGGATCTCAAACCGTTTAATGTAGCCTTAACGACATTAAGTGGATTCCTTTTGCCATAACATTTAGTCAAGATATTTCTTACTCCCACATATTCCAGAACTGCTCTTGCAGGCGCACCAGCTTTAATACCTGTACCTGGTGAAGCGGGCTTCATGAATACTCTGGCAGCCTTGTAACGTCCCATTATCTCGTGTGGTATCGTGTCGCCCTTTAAATTTATTTTAAATAGCTGTTTTTTCGCTTCCTTGACGGCCTTATTTACCGCGTTTGGTACCTCACGCGCTTTTCCAAAGCCGATACCGACACTCCCCGCCTTATTTCCAACAACAACAAGAGAACTAAAGCTCATCGACTTTCCACCCTTGGTTACAGTCGTACATCGGTTAATTTTTACAACTGTTTCTTCTAGATTAATCGGTTGTTCTGGTTGCGCCAACTGTATCTCCTTGTTCGACTTATCAAATAATTAAAAATTTAAACTATTCTTTCTGGCACTTTCCGCTAAAGCCTTAACCCTTCCATGATAAGCATATCCACCTTTATCAAAAACTACTTTTGTAATACCTTTCTTTATAGCCTGTTCTGCCAGTTTTTCACCAACGATCTCCGCCGCCTTTATGTTGCCACCATATACGATACTTGCTCTAACATCTGGCGTTAAAGTAGAAATTGCAACTAGTGTCTTGCCCTCATTATCATCAATAATCTGACAATAAATATTCTTCAGACTTCGATAAACGCTCAAACGTGGTCTTTCGCAACTGCCTATCACTTTCTTTCTGATTCTTTTATGTCGCCCTGCTCTTTTTCTTCTTTTTTCTTTAATTGGATCCATAATCTATACCCTTAACCAAAACATTACCCACCGGAAGACATAGCCTTACCAGCCTTTCTTCTTATTACTTCTCCGGCATACTTCACACCCATGCCCTTATAAGGTTCAGAAGGCTTTTTAGCTTTTATCATTGCAGAAAACTGACCTACCAATTGTTTGTCAGTACCAGAAATCGTCAATTTAGCGGGGTTTGTTGGATTTTTAACCTCAACTTTAATATCTTTCGGTATCTCCATATGTACAGGATGAGAAAAACCCAGCGATAAAACTAACGTATTGCCTTGTATTTTAGCATTATATCCTAATCCCACAATCTCAATATCTTTAGAAAACCCACGCATAATACCTATCATCATATTTGCGAGCAATGCCCTAGTTAAACCGTGCAGTGCTTTAAATCGCTTTTCATCCGAGCTTCTCTTCACAATAATCTGTTGACTACCTAGTGCGTATTCAACATCAATGCTCGGATGAACGGTTAAATTTAAGGTACCCTTAAGCCCTTTTATCTCAATAGCTTTATTATTTATTGCAACTTTTACATCACTCGGAACCTTAACAGGTTGCTTCCCTATTCTTGACATCCTAACCCCTTAAATAAAAAAACCTATTAAGACACTGTACAAATAAGTTCACCGCCAATTTTTAACCTTCGACACTCCTTGTCGCACAATATCCCTTTCGACGTAGAATATATCGCAGACCCGAAACCTCCGCAAACCTTTTCTACATCTTTGGCACTTTTGTAAACCCTTCTGCTTGACTTACTCTCTCTTACGAGATTGTTAATAACCTTCTGCTTCAACGCTCCATATTTTAAATAAACCCTGATGATCCCTTGTTTATTATCAGGAATTTCTTTATATTCTTCAATATAACCCTCATTTTTCATAATCTTTAATATCTCCTGCTTAATTTTAGAAGCAGGAATATCAACGCAATCCCTACGAATCATATTAGCATTTCTTATTCGTGTAAGCATGTCTGAAATTGGATCTGTCATGCACATATTTTATCCCTTTTCAATAAATCAATTTTAATTTTACCAACTTGCTTTTTTAACACCAGGTATCTCACCTTTTAACGAGAGCATTCTAAAACAGATCCTGCATGTTTGAAATTTACGATAATAGGCTCGCCTTCTCCCGCATAATTTACACCTATTATATTTTCTAGTTTTGTATTTAGGATCCCTATTAGCTTTTTCTATTAAACACTTCCTTGCCATTTAAAACTCCTTATTCAGACCTAAAAGGCATTCCCAATGACTTTAGCAATTCATGAGAATATTCATCTGACTTGCCACTAATAACGAATGTAACATCCATGCCCTGTATAGTTGTAATTTTATCAATATTCACTTCAGGAAAAACTGTCTGTTCTGTGAGACCTAATGTGTAATTTCCTCTTCCATCAAAAGATTTCACAGATATTCCACGAAAATCTTTTATTCGTGGTAAAACGATGCTGATAAAACGATCAATAAATTCAAACATTCTTTTCCCACGTAGGGTAACTTTACAACCAATCGCCTGGCCTTCTCTTAATTTAAAACCAGCAACTGATTTTCTTGCGACAGTAACAGCCGGCTTTTGGCCACTTATTGTTGTCAGATGCCCTATAGCTTCTTCAAGAAAATTTTTATTGTCAATTGCCTTTCCAACACCCATATTGATTACAACTTTTTGTATTTTGGGTACTGAATATTTGTTTCTTAATGAAAACCTCTCTATTAAATGAGGAACGGTTTCTTCTTTATATTTTTTTAATAACCTTGCCATAATTAATCCTAAACTATCATTCATCCGATGATATTTCTACGTCACAATAAACACACGTACGCAATTTAGCGCCATTTTCCAAAACCTTCTTTTTTATTCGTACCCCTAATCCATTCCTTTTGCAACTTCTGTTCTGACAAACAGGCAAAACATTTGCAGCTGATATTGAAGTCTCTTTCTGAATCCTACCGCCTTGTGGATTTTTCTGGCTGGGCTTAACATGCTTATATATTACCTTTACCCCTTTTATTACCACACGATTTTTTTCTGGTAATATTTTCATTATTTTCCCAGTTTTTCCCGCCTCATTTCCAGCAACTACTGCCACTATATCATTCTTGCGAATATGCATATAACCACTGTTTTCCTTCTCTAAAACCTCATTCTCAACTAATTAAACTACTTCTGCAGCCAAGGAAATTATTTTCATAAAGTTTTTTTGCCTTAATTCTCTTGCCACTGCACCAAATATTCTAGTCCCTCTTGGGTTACCATCGTTGTCGATTATAACAATTGCGTTCTTATCAAATTTCAAATAGGACCCATCTTCCCGACGCACATTATTCCGTGTCCTAACAATAACGCCTTTGCAAACGTCGCCTTTTTTAACTACTCCTCCATGAATAGATTTTTTTACAGCTACTACGATTACATCGCCTACCGTTGCATATTTTCGCCGAGAACCACCGAGAACTTTTATACATTTTGCCTTTTTCGCCCCGCTGTTGTCCGCGACGTCTAAACTAGTTTGTTCCATTATCATCTAAACACACCCCAGCTAATGATCAATCTTTTGCCTTCTCAATAATACGAATAAATCTTGTAAATTTTGTTTTACTAATGGGTCGACATTCGGCTATCTCTACCTTGTCCCCAACATTTGCGCTTTTTTCTTCATCATGAGCTTTGTAAACAGTAGATTTTTTTATATACTTTCCATACTTGGGATGTTTTACAAGGCGCATTATCTCTACAGTTATTGTCTTATTCATTTTTGTCTTTATGACATTCCCAACATACTTTCTTCGCCTACTTCTTTTTTCAGTTGCAGTTTGCATTTTTATAACTACCCTCCTGAAACTAGATTTTTATTAATTCCTAAATCAATCTCCCGCAATACGGTTTTTAGTCGGGCAATTTTCTTTTTGATAAATTTCCGCTGTGCAGTATTACCCGTTTCCCCCGATTGCCATTGAAATTTGAGATTCAAAAGTTCTCTTCTTGTTGACTCTGCTTCTTCTGCAATTTCCAGGCGCGATTTAACTCTTATCTCAGTAATCTTCAAAACGCACGTCTCCTTCGCACTAGTCTGACTTTTACAGGCATTTTATGCGCTATTCTGCAAAAAGTTTCACGAGCTCCCTCTTCATTTACACCGCCGATCTCATACAAAATAGTTCCTGGCCTCACAACAGCAACCCAAAACTCCGGTTCCCCCTTGCCTTTACCCATACGAGTTTCAATTGGTGTTGACGTCACTGACTTATGAGGAAATATCCTTATCGTAAGCTTGCTTTCTTTTGGCATACTATGTGCTGCAGAAATTCTTCCTGCTTCAATTTGTTGAGCCGTGATCCATCCAGGCTCCAAAGCTTGTAAGCCAAATTCTCCAAAAGATACAGCGTTTCCTCGTGTGGCATTTCCTTTAATTTTTCCACGCTGCGATTTCCTGAACTTTACCCTCTTAGGCATTAACCTCATTTGCATCCTCCCCTTTTGAACTTGTAAGACCTTTATACAACCATACCTTAACGCCAATTACACCGTAAGTAGTTTTAGCTTCGGCAAAACCATAATCTATGTCCGCTCTGAGGGTGTGTAACGGAACACTTCCGTGAGTAATCTTCTCTGTCCTCGCAATCTCTGCGCCACCTAACCTTCCCGAAACCTGAATTCTCATACCTTTAACACCTGCATTAAGTGATGCCTCCATCGCTTTTTTCATAGCCCTTCGAAAAGAAGCGCGTCTTTCCAATTGCTCTGCCACATTTTCGCTTACTAGCTGCGCATAAGTTTCGGGTTTATTTATTTCTTTTATCTTTACAACAACAACACGTCCAATATATTTCTGTAATTCATCTTTAAGCTTATCGACTTCCGCACCCTTCCTGCCAATTATTAGTCCAGGGCGCGCGGTATGAAGAGTTATCTTAGCCTCTTGCCGGGTTCTTTCTATTTCAACAAATGGTATTCCGCCAAAACCATAATTTTTTTTAATTAGCTTGCGTATCTTGAAATCCTCAACTAGCAAAGAACCAAAAGATTTCTTGTCAGCATACCAGACAGATTTCCACCCTTGCGTTATTCCCAGCCGAAAACCAATTGGACAAACCTTCTGTCCCATTTCTTCTCCTTATCTTTTTATCTTTTAGCCTTTTCAGCCAAAACGACTGTAATATGACTTGTACGTTTTAAAATTCTCGAGGACATCCCTCGAGGTCTTGGACGAAACCACTTCCTGCTTGGACCACCATCAACTAAGGCATGTTTAACATACAACGCTTCAACATCCGCAGAGACATTCTCGTTTGCCGCAGCTAACGCAGCCCTGATGACTTTATCTATCATGTAAGATGCACGCTTATGCGTCAGTCTCAAAGTTCTCAAAGCGTCATTAACTGATTTTCCTCTAATAAGATCAATAACATAACGAGCCTTTCTCGGTGAGATTTTTGCGTACCTATGACATGATCTATAATCCATCAACCGTTACCTTTCGATACAAAATTTAATTTCTTGTAAAGCTTTATATCAACATTGGTTTATGCACTGCCTACTATTTCTTTTTGCCACTATGAGACCGAAAAGTTCTTGTAAGCGAAAACTCACCTAACTTATGCCCTACCATATCATCGGTAACAAATAGCTTATTAAATACTTTACCATTGTGAATCATAAAGGTGTGTGACACAAATTCAGGTATTATGGTGCAGCTTCTTGCCCAAGTACGTAAAGATTCATGCACACCTGATTCTTTTTGCTTCATTACTTTTTCTAACAACTTCTTATCAACATATGGTCCTTTTTTTATAGAGCGACTCATCAAATCTCCTAATATCTTTCAAAATTTACAAATTACCTCTAGCCCCAACTTTCCTTCTTCTAATTATAAATCTGCTACTTACAGCTCTCTTTTTCCTTGTTTTTCCACCCTTAGCAAGCAAGCCAGTCTTTGAGCAAGGGTGCCTACCACCCCCGCTTCTTCCTTCACCACCTCCCATCGGATGTGCTACGGGATTTTTTGCAACTCCTCTTACGTGAGGCCTTCTCCCTTTCCATCTATTTCTACCTGCTTTTCCTAAACGTATATTACTATGATCAGTATTACCCAGTTGTCCAATTGTGGCCCTGCAACTACCGTGAACTTTCCGGACTTCACCAGAGGGGAGTGTTATGTGAGCATATCCACCTTCTTTTGCCAGCAATCTTGCAACACTACCTGCAGACCGAACTATCTTACCTCCTTGCCCAGCACGCAACTCAATATTGTGCAGATCCATACCCAAAGGTATATTGTTAAGTGGCATAGTATTGCCAATGTCAGGATCTACCTTTTCACCCGATTTCACAAACTGACCGACCTTCAATTTCTCTGGAGCCAAAATGTATCTTTTTTCTCCATCGACATAATTAAGTAAAGCAATACGAGCGGATCTATTAGGATCATACTCAATACTGGCAACCTTTGCTGGAATACCATCCTTTCTCCGCTTAAAATCAATATTTCTATATTGTCTCCTACTGCCTCCACCAACATTCCCAGCCGTAATTTTCCCTTCAGAATTTCTACCACCGGTTTTTTTAAGAGGCCGAATCAAAGATCTTTCCGGCTTTGTTTTCGTTATTTCTGAAAAATCTGAAACACTGGCAAATCTTCTTCCCGGAGTTACGGGTTTGTAATATATAATACCCATAAGAACTTTTTACCTCAAAGTTAAAACTTTAATAGCCGAAATCAATTGTATGCCCTTCTTTTAAAGCTACAATAGCCTTTTTTAATTCTCTTGTTTTACCCATTATAAATTTAACCCTTCTTCTCTTGCTCTTTTTTATCAAGGTCCTCACACCGTTTACTTTAACACCAAAAATGCCCTCAATTGCATTTTTTATTTGAATTTTGTTCGCTTTTAAGTCTACATCGAAATGATAGGAATTCGTTTTCTCACCATCTGAAACGCTCTTTTCAGTTCTTAGCGGACCCTTAATAACATCGTATTTATCCATATAATTTGGTCCCCTACCTAACGCAAACTACTCAGTGCTTGTTTGGTTATTAATATTTTTTTTGGCTTAAGAATCTCATATGCATTTAAATCATGACACTCCATCATTCTTACATAAGGAATATTTCTCGAAGATTTCAAAAGAGATTCTGTGGCTTTTGATATTACAATCAAACTACTTATCCCCACCATTCCAAAAGATTTTAGTAACGAAACCATATGTTTTGTTTTCGGAGAAGCAAAATCTAATTTATCCACTACCACGACTTCGTTATCTTTGATCTTAGACGACAGTGCGGAAAAAAGAGCCCGCTTTTTTGCCATTTTCGGAATAGAATAAGAGTAATCCCTTGGTTTTGGCCCAAATGCAACACCGCCACCCCTCCAGATGGGAGACCTACTGCTTCCAGCCCTCGCCTTACCTGTGTGCTTTTGTGCCCACGGTTTTTTACCGCCCCCAGAAACCTCCGCCCTTGTTTTCGTCGAAACCGTCCCCTGTCTTTTATTTGCCTCATACATTTTTACCACATCCCTTAAAAGTTTATAGCGCACAGGAGAATCGGATATGCTGTCAGGAACCTGCATATTTTCTATCTTTTTTTCCTTCATCATTGTATACTATTATTTCCATACTTCCTCTTACCCTAAAATTATACAATTTTTTTTATTATTAGATAACTACCTTTATACCCAGGAACAGCTCCCTTAACAAAAAGCATATTTTTTTCCTTATCAACTTTGACAACATCAAGATTCTTAATTGTAACACGCTCCCTACCAAGCTGTCCCGGCATCTTTTTCCCACGAATGACTCTTCCTGGATCGGTCCCAGCACCAACAGAGCCAACAGAACGATGCCTCGTAGACCCATGCGTTTGCGGACCTCCCTTCATACCCCACCTTTTCATAACACCGGCAAAGCCTTTTCCTTTTGATATACCTATAACATCAACCAATTTGACATCTTCGAATATATCCAATGTGACCGCCTGCCCAAGATGGATATCAGAAACAGTATCCAGTTTCACCTCTTTAACAAACCGGCCTGGAAGCAAAGACGCTTTAGCAGCATGTCCAATTTCTGGCCTCTTTGCTCTTTTTATTTTTTTATCTTTATACCCAAGCTGCACAGCAGAATACCCATCATTCCCCAACGTTTTTACTTGCAACACATTACAAGGCCCCGCCTTTATCAACGTGACAGGAACCAACGCCCCCTCACCAGTATAAATTTGGGTCATTCCTACCTTCTCACCTAATAAACTATTTAACATTTCAATCAAACCTTACGCTATTAAATTTCTATAAAAGTTATGCTTTTATCTTGATCTCTATACCAGCGGGCATGTTAATCCGATTCAACGCATCCATCGTTTTCGCCGTAGGCTCCAAAATATCAATCAACCTCTTATGAGTCCTTACCTCAAACTGCTCTCTAGACCTTTTATCAATATGCGGAGATCTTAGGACGGTGTATCTTTCTATGCGAGTCGGCAGGGGAACAGGACCAAACACTTTTGCACCAGTACGCTTTGCCGTTTCAACGATTTCCAGCGCCGATTGGTCTAATATTCTATAGTCATATGCTTCCATTCGTATTCTAATTTTCTGATCCAACACTTCTATGCTCCCAAAAAAGCCCAAACCTACAAAAAACTCAAGTTCACGAGGATATCATATATTTACAAAAAATCAACTTAATAATTATAATTTATTCAACAATTTTTGTAACGACACCTGCACCCACTGTCTTCCCACCTTCCCGAATTGCAAACCGCAGCCCCTCATCCATAGCTATCGGCGTTACCAATGCTACATTGATCTTCACGTTATCTCCAGGCATCACCATCTCCGCACCGCCTGTCAAAGTTACCACCCCGGTCACGTCAGTCGTCCTAAAATAAAACTGCGGCCTATATCCATTAAAAAAGGGAGTATGCCTTCCCCCCTCTTCCTTAGTCAATATATACACCTCCGCTTCGTATTTAGTATGCGGCGTTATACTGCCGGGTTTCGCTAACACCTGACCACGCTCCAGATCATTCTTCTCTACCCCCCGCAGCAACAATCCCAGGTTATCCCCTGCCTGCCCCTCATCCAACGTTTTATTAAACATTTCCACACCAGTAACCACAGACTTCTTTATATCCGGCTTAATCCCAACAACATCTACTTCATCTCCTACCTTCACTCTACCCTTCTCAACCCTGCCTGTTCCAACTGTACCACGCCCTTTTATGCTAAACACATCTTCCACGGACATCAAAAACGGCTTATCTATTTCCCTTATAGGATCGGGGAGGTAAGCATCCACCGCATCCATTAGTTTCAATATCGGTCCACAACTCGCACATTCCGCGCCTCCACATCCACACTGTGCCGCCTTCAGCGCAGAACCCTTCACTACAGGTATCTCATCCCCAGGAAAATCATATTTACTCAATAGCTCCCTTATTTCCATCTCTACAAGTTCCAACAGCTCCTGATCCTCTAACATATCCACCTTATTCAGGAACACCACAATCCTGGGAACTCCCACCTGCCTTGACAACAATATATGCTCGCGGGTCTGCGGCATCGGACCATCCGGCGCACTTACAACCAATATCGCTCCATCCATCTGCGCCGCACCTGTTATCATATTCTTTACATAATCTGCATGTCCAGGACAGTCCACATGCGCGTAATGCCTCTTCTTCGTCTCATACTCCACATGCGATATCGCTATCGTTATACCTCGTTCGCGCTCTTCAGGAGCCTTGTCAATTGAATCAAACGGCCTATCCTTCGCCAACCCCTGCTTCGACAATACATGCGTTATTACTGACGTCAGCGTTGTCTTACCATGATCCACATGCCCTATCGTACCTATGTTTAAATGCGGCTTAGTTCGCTGAAATACTTCTTTAGCCATTAATTTAAACCTCCAATATTTTGATTTATGAATACGTTATGTAACATTGCCAACAGATTTTGCAGGCGCCGGTCTGTACTCTAAAGGTTCCATAGTAAAAGTGCCTCTTCCTTGAGTAATGGAACGTAATGTCGTTGAATAACCAAACATTTCAGCAAGGGGGACTTCACCTTTAATAATCCTTATATTTCCCTTGGTTATCATTTCCAATATATTTGCTCTGCGACTATGAACTTCTCCTATCACATCACCCATGTATTGTTCCGGAACTGTTATTTCAATAGACATTATTGGTTCCAGCAATATGGAATTCGCCATTTCAACACCTTTTCTAAAAGCAATACATGCAGCAGTGTAAAAAGCTAGATCAGAAGAATCTACAGGATGCGTAGAACCATCTATCAACGTTACTTTGATATCAATCAATGGCGGACCGCCTGCAACACCAGTTACCGCAGTATCACGAATACCTTTTTCTACAGATCTCACATATTGCCTTGGGATTTTACCACCGACTATTGCATCAACAAAAGTTACCGGTTCATCACCTTCTTTAAATGGCTCCACAGTTATCCATACATGACCATATTGTCCATGTCCGCCAGTCTGTTGAACAAATTTTCCTTCCACCTCAACTTTTTTCCTAATCGTCTCACGATATGATACCTTTGGCGCACCAACATTTGCGTCCACATTATACTCGCTCAACATCCTGTTTTTAATTACTTCCAAATGCAACTCTCCCATTCCGGAAATAATCATTTGACCGGTTTCCTTGTCCAAGTGCATCCTGAAGGTAGGGTCTTCTTTCGCCAGCTTCGTTAGCACCATCCCCAGTTTTTCTTTTTCTTTATCTGATTTCGGCTCTATCGCCATTGAAATGACCGTATCCGGAAATTCCATCTTTTCTAAAATTATAGGATTGTCCAGATCACAAAGCGTATCGCCGGTAACTGTATCTTTGAGGCCAATCACAGCGCAAATTTCACCGGCTATTACCTCGTTAGTTTGCTCCCTATTTGCCGCATGCATTTTATATATACGGCTAACCAGCTCTTTTTTATCTTTTCCCGAATTTAACACCCTCGTTCCGGAAGTTAACTTTCCAGAATAAACCCGTATAAAAGTCAAATCGCCATGTTTATCAGAAGCAATTTTAAAAGCCAACGCACAAAACGGTTCTTCCACAAACGGTTTTCTGGAAATTTCTTTATTAGTTTTTGGATCAATACCAACAATGGCCTCTTTATCCACTGGCGATGGCAAATAATCGCATACCGCATCAAGTAAAAGTTGCACGCCTTTTTTCTTAAATGACGATCCACACAATACCGGAACAAACTTTAAATTTATCGTCCCTTCACGAATAGCCTTCTTTATTTCTTCTGTTGTGATTTCTTTCCCGTCTAAAAACTTTTCTGTAAGCCAATCAGTGTGATTGGCCAAGGCTTCAATCAACTTTTCTCGTTCTTCTTCTGCCTTTTTTTGGTATTCTGCAGGAATCTCTTCATCAGAGAAATTCATACCCGTTTTATCTTCTTCGTCTGAATATATCCTGGCTTTCATACGAACTATATCAATTAATCCTCTAAAATTCGACTCATTGCCAATTGGTACTTGTATGGGAACTGCCGTAAATCCAAGCCTTTCGTTAATTTCGTCAACAACCTTATAATAATCTGCACCTACCCGATCCATTTTGTTTACAAAACAAATTCTTGGCACTTTATATCTATCCGCTTGCCGCCATACAGTCTCCGACTGCGCCTCTACCCCTCCAACACCGCAAAAAACGCACACTGCGCCGTCCAAAACTCTAAGAGATCGCTCCACTTCCATAGTAAAATCGACGTGCCCCGGAGTATCAATCAGGTTAATCTGATAATCTTTCCAACTACATGTAGTGGCAGCCGCAGTAATAGTAATGCCTCGTTTTTGCTCTTCTTCCATCCAGTCCATGGTAGCAGTGCCTTCATGAACCTCACCCATTTTATAAGATTTTCCAGTATAATATAGTATACGTTCTGATGTAGTTGTTTTTCCAGCATCGATATGTGCAGCAATTCCAATGTTTCTTAATTTTTCAAACTTCATCTTTTTTTAATCCACCCTCAATTAAAACTTTGACCATGCAAAATGTGCAAACGCCTTATTAGCTTCTGCCATTTTATGCGTGTTTTCTCTTTTTGTTATTGATATGCCTTGTTTTTTGTATGCGTCCATCAACTCATCTGCCAAGCGTTGGAACATAGGACGTCCTTTTTTGCTTTTAGCAGCTTCTATTATCCACCGTATCGTCAAAGCTATCTGTCTTTGTCTCGGGACTTCAACAGGTACTTGATATGTGGCACCTCCCACACGCTTCGACCGAACCTCGACCAAAGGCTTAACATTATTTACTGCTGTTTCAAAAAGTTCAATAGGAGCTACATCAGATACTTTTTTTTCTATCAGATCCATAGCACCGTAAAATATCTTTTCTGCCGTACTCTTCTTTCCCTTTTTCATAAGGCAGTTGATAAATTTTGTTATTAACTTACTTTTATATTTTGCATCCGGTTGTAAAAATTTCTCAGTACTTCTATACGCAAGAGCCATCTATTAAATTCTCCAAAATTAAGACCTATTTAGGGGTTTTTGCGCCATATTTAGATCTGGATCGTTTTCGGCCATTTACGCCGGCACAATCCAATGTTCCACGGACTATGTGATATTTAACACCTGGAAGGTCTCTCACCCTTCCTCCCCTCACCAATACGATTGAATGTTCTTGTAAATTATGACCTTCGCCTGGAATGTAAGCACTTATCTCCCTGCCATTTGACAACCTCACCCTCGCAGCTTTTCTCAAAGCTGAATTTGGTTTCTTCGGAGTTCTCGTCATTACTTGAAGGCAGACACCCTTTTTTTGAGAACATTTTTCTAAATCTGGGCTTTTACTTTTATTTTTTGTTTTCTTTCGACCTTTTCTTATTAATTGATTTATTGTAGGCATATCTCCCCCACTATTTATAATGTTGGCTCTAATAACTCTTCTTTTTGCTTGCTTGCTTCCTTGATTGCAACCTCATCTGTAGAAATTGCATAAAGTGTATTGTACGACTTATATCCGGTACCGGCGGGCACCAAATGACCAAGAATTACATTTTCCTTTAATCCTACCAAATTATCAACTTTTCCTTCAAGCGCAGCTCTAGTCAATACTTTTGTTGTCTCCTGGAAAGAAGCTGCAGATATAAAACTATCCGCCTGCAGAGATGCTCTCGTAATACCCAGCAATAAAGGTTTTGCAGTTGACGGTTTTCCGCCCATATCTTTTATCTTCTTATTTTCTTCTCTGAATTTAAATTTATCCATGATTTGTCCCGGAAGAAGATTGGTATCCCCAGCATCCTCTAATTTTACCTTCCTAAGCATTTGACCAATTATTATTTCAATATGTTTATCGTCAATCGGTACGTTTTGAGACCGATAAACATTTTGAACTTCTTTTAACATGTAAGTCTGCAATTCTTCCTCGCCACGTATTCTCAAAATATCTTGCAAAACCAACGGCCCTTCTACAAGTGGGTCTCCAGCTTTAACAAGATCACCCCTATGTACCTTTAAATGTTTACCTCTTGGTACAAGGTGTTCACTCTCCATACCACCTTCTCCTCTGACAATAATAGTTCGCTTACCGCGCCTTTTTTCCCCCAACTCCACGACCCCTTCTATTTCACTCATAACTGCAGGGTCTTTTGGCTTTCGTGCCTCACAAATTTCGGCGACTCGCGGTAGTCCACCAGTTATATCTTCCGTCCTGGAAATCTCTCTCGGTGTTTTCGCAAGCAACGTACCCGGAGTAATCTTCTCTCCCTCCTCAACCTCCAGATGAGCCTTTTCAGGTATTGGATACAACCCTGAAATCTTACCATTCTCATCCTCTATAATTATTTGAGGGTGCAAATCACCCTTATGTTCCATAATTACTTTACGTTTAAATCCGGTGGATGCATCGGATTCTTCTCTGACAGTTTTGCCTATTTCAATATCTTCAAAACGAATAGACCCTGACATTTCCGCTAATATAGGAACCATGTGTGGGTCCCAGCGGGTCAGTGTTTGGCGAACAGCAACACTATCGCCTTCTTTAACTAAAACTTCCGCACCAAGCACCACCGAATGTTTTTCGATTTGTCTTTCTTTTGCATCTATAATTAATATTTCGCCTTTTGAGTTAATAGCAACATTTTTTTCCTGTGGATTTTTAACAACATTCAAATTATGGTACTTAATTTTGCCCGAACGTTTTGCTTTTGTCTCAGAAGCTTCTACCGAACGAGTAGCAGTACCACCGATATGGAAAGTTTTCATTGTTAGCTGGGTACCAGGCTCACCAATTGACTGAGCTGCAATTATCCCTACGGCCATACCTTCCTCAACGAGTCCTCCCCTTGATAGATCCATTCCATAGCATTTCGAACAAAGCCCCAGAGACATTTCACACGTAAATGGAGACCTTACTTTTATTTTTTCGTATCCTAAAGCCTCGATCTTTTTGGCTTTTTCTTCGGTAATTAAATCGTTTTCTCTGATAATTACTTCGTCTTTAACTAAATCTACAATATTGTTTCTTGCAACCCTTCCAGTTATAGTCTTACTTAGAGGAACCTCCACTTTTTCCCCCCTGTAAACTACACTTTTTGTAATGCCGTTCTTGGTACCACAATCTAAAGAAGTAATCACTACATTCTGAGCAACATCCGCCAGTTTCCTTGTTAAGTATCCAGAATCCGCAGTCTTTAACGCTGTATCCGCTAACCCTTTTCTAGCACCATGAGTAGAACTAAAATACTCTAACACTCCTAAACCCTCTCTAAAATTTGCCTTTATAGGGGTTTCTATGATTTTTCCCGAGGGCTTCGCCATTAAACCACGCATTCCAGCGAGCTGTCTCAACTGCTGTGAACTTCCTCTTGCCCCTGAAGCAGACATCAGATAGACAGGGTTCAAATAAGGTATACCGCCTCTTGTATCATTTTTAAGAGCACCCATCATTTCTTCGGCTATTTTTTCGCCGGTGTATGTCCATGCATCTATAATTTGATTGTAGCGCTCTCCTTCCGTAATAACACCTTTTTTGTATAACTTCTGTATCTTTTCTATTTCCAACTGTGTTTTATCGATTATTTCACTTTTTTTCTCAGGCATCTTAACATCACTTATTGAAAATGATAACCCAGCCTTAGTGCATTCTTTAAATCCAATTTCTTTTACATCATCCAATAAAGTAATGGTCTTCTCTCTTCCGAGCATTTTATAACAATCCTGAATTATCCTGCTTATTCCCTTTTGATCTAAAGGATAATTGTAAAAAGGAATTCCTTCAGGTAATACACTATTAAATACAACACGCCCAGCAGTCGTTTCGCACAAGCCGCAAACTGGTTCTTCTTTTACTAAGCGATCGTTAACAACAGTGACCTGTTTTAATTTTATCTCAATCTTGTCGTGTAGGTGTAATTTATTTACAGACAGGGCATATATTACCTCTTCATTACCACTAAATCTTTTTAGTTTTTGCACCGCCTCATTCTGTATGCTGGCGGTTAAATAATAACATCCTAATACAATATCCTGTGATGGCACAATAATTGGCTCTCCTGAAGCGGGAGAAAAGATGTTATTTGTAGACAACATAAGAGTAATTGCCTCCGTCTGTGCTTCAATGGACAACGGCAAATGAACCGCCATTTGGTCACCATCGAAATCAGCATTAAACCCTCGGCAAACCAGTGGATGTAGCTTTATTGCATTACCTTCCACAAGTATAGGCTCAAACGCTTGTATACCCATTCTATGAAGTGTGGGAGCTCTATTAAGCAACACTGGTCTCCGCTTTACCACTTCTTCTAGAATATCCCAAACTTCTTTGTCCTTTCTACTCAGCATCTTTTTTGCACTTTTAATTGTATCCGCATATCCAAACTCTCTTAATCTTCTTATTATGAATGGTTGAAATAGTTCTAGCGCTATTTTCTTTGGCAACCCACACTGATGCAATTTCAGCTCAGGTCCCACAACAATCACAGAACGTGCAGAATAATCCACACGTTTACCAAGTAAATTCTCTCTAAATCGGCCTTGTTTCCCCTTTATCATATCAGTAAGAGACTTCAATGGCCTATTGTTGCTTCCAAGAACTGGACGTTTCCCCCTCGTATTATCAAATAAAGCATCAACCGCTTGTTGAAGCATTCTTTTTTCGTTTCTTATAATAACTTCGGGGGCATTAAGGTCTATCAGCTTCTTAAGTCGATTATTTCTGTTAATAATTCTTCTATATAAATCATTCAGGTCTGATGAAGCGAAATTGCCGCTTTCCAACAACACCAATGGTCTCAGGTCTGGCGGAATAACAGGAATCGCACTCAAAACCATCCATTCGGGTTTGTTGTCCGAATCCCGAAAAGCTTCTACAATTTCTAACCTTTTTATTATTTCTTTGGCACGTTGTTTTGAACGGGTACGGCCAAGTTCCTCGCGCAGTTCATTAGACAACACAACTAAATCAATTTTTTGCAATAACATTCGTATTGCCTCAGCACCCATCGCTGCCACAAAAGACTCTTCACCAAATTTTTCTTTAGTTGTTTTATATTCTTCTTCGCTAAGCACCTGATATTCTTTGAGTGTTGTACTGCCAGGGTCTATAACCACATAACCCTGGAAATAAATGATTCTTTCCAGCGACGTAGTTTTCATTCCCAAAAGAGTACCCAAACGTGAGGGCATTGCCTTAAAAAACCAAATATGAACGATAGGTGCTGCTAAATTTATATGGCCCATCCTCCTTCTTCTCACACGTGAATGGGTCAATTTCACACCACATCTATCACAAACAATTCCTTTATGTTTAATGCCCTTATATTTACCGCAAAAACACTCCCAATTACGTTCCGGGCCAAAAATACGCTCGCAAAATAAACCATCCTTCTCTGCCCTATATGTACGGTAGTTTATAGTTTCAGGTTTCTTAACTTCGCCATAAGACCAACCGCGGATATCTTCCGGAGAAGACAGCGATATTTTAACCGAACTATACTCATTTATTCTTTCGTAAATTATTTCTGCCATATAATAATCTCAAAGAGTCCGCACAAATCTAAATATTACGCGCAGCACTTCAAGCTCTTTTTTATAAAAATTCTAATGTAATATCTCGAACCCTTAATATTACTTATATAAACTCACAGTTTTCAAACTAATATCCAAATATTCATCATAAAATGCTATACTTTTAAAATATCCATCTTTTTCTTTTCTAACTTTAGATTTAATCCCAACCCCGCTATTTCATTTGAAAGCACCTCAAAGGATGCTGGGGTGCCAGCCTCCAATGTGTTTTCACCCTTAACCATGGATTCGTAAATCTTCGTCCTTCCTTCTACATCGTCACTTTTCACAGTAAGCAACTCTTGCAAATTATGTGCAGCACCATAAGCCTCCAACGCCCATACTTCCATTTCACCAAATCTCTGCCCACCAAACCTAGCCTTTCCGCCCAGAGGTTGTTGAGTAATCAGCGAATATGGACCTGTCGCTCTTGCATGTACTTTTTCATCAACCAGATGGTGAAGCTTTAGCATATACATATAACCCACAGCAACTTTTTGCCCAAAAGATTCTCCAGTACGTCCATCATACAACACTGCCTTTCCATCTTCCGGCAACTTTGCTTCTTTCAGTGTCTCGCGTATCTCTTCCTCTAAAGCACCTTCAAAAATGGGCGTAATTGCCCTAAAACCTAGCTTTTTAGCTGCCCATCCCAGGTGGGTCTCCAGAATTTGTCCGACATTCATTCTGGATGGCACGCCCAATGGGTTCAGTAGCATCTCTACCCTGGTTCCATCTGCCAAAAAGGGCATATCTTCTTCAGGAAGTATCTTGGAAATAACTCCTTTGTTACCATGCCTGCCGGCCATTTTATCACCAACGGAAAGCTTTCTCTTCGTTGCAATGGAAACCTTCGCTAGTTCCAAAACCCCTGTCGGCAATTCATCTCCGCGCTTCAACTGGTTTATTTTCCCATCTCTTTCTTCTTTTAACTCCTCCATTTTTCTTTTGTATTCCTGTGAAATTTCAAGTGCCAGTTCCTTTTTCTTCTTACTACTAAATGCGATATTTTCAATATTAAAATGATCTTCCATTGCAAGTATCGTTTTTTCAGACATAGCTCTCTCTGTTTTGTAAACCTGACCGGTTTGAATATCTACAAGAGCTTCTTCAATCTCTGCATTTATAGCTTTTAACATCTTTGCAAATTCTTTAGCAATAGTCTCATTATACTTTGACTCTATCTCGCTTACCTCACCCAATATTTTCTGTCTTTTTTCTTCTGAAATATACGACTTTCTTGAAAATACTTGCGTATTTATAATAATACCTTCCATGCCGGACGGAACTTCCAGCGATTCATTTTTAACATCTTCACCAGCACGTCCAAATATTGCATGTAACAGTTTTTCTTCAGGCGAAAGTTCACTCCTGCTCTTGGGCGCTATCTTCCCTACCAAGATATCTCCGGGTTTCACCTTTGTTCCAACCCGAATTATTCCATTTTCATCCAAATTTCTTAGTGCTTTTTCTGAAACATTTGGAATATCGCGAGTAAATTCTTCTCTACCCAACTTTGTTTCACGTATTTCCACCTCAAATTCATCTCTGTGTATAGAAGTGAATCGATCATCTTTTAACAAGGCCTCACTTATCACCATAGCGTCTTCAAAATTGTATCCATCCCATGTCATAAACGCTACTAATACATTTTTACCTAAACTAAGTTCACCATTATGTGTAGCCGCCCCGTCAGCGATGACCTCTCCTTTTTTGATTTTTTGCCCTTCGGTGACTATAGGCTTCTGATTTAGACAAGTACCTTCGTTTAACCCAACAAACTTTCTTAGTTTATAAATTTCATTGTTATCAATTACGATTTCATTTGATGATACCTTTGTAACAGTTCCATTCTTTTCCGATTGAACAGTCATGCTTGAGTTTTTGGCGACTACCCGTTCCATGCCCGTTGCGATAATAGGAGGTTCTGTCTTCAGCAGAGGAACAGCTTGTCTCTGCATATTCGACCCCATCAGCGCTCTATTCGCATCACTATGTTCCAGAAATGGTATTAAACTTGCGGAAACACCAACCATTTGTTTAGGAGAAACATCCATATAATTTACATCTTTGAAAGCCGTGTGCTTAAAGTCGCCATCGTGTCTGCATAGCACTTCCGTCTTGCCCAGCGTATCTTTAGTACTGATTAAAATATCTGCCGGCGCTATCAAACGACCCTCTTCCTCGTCTGCCCGTAAATATATTATATTTTTAGAAGGTTTTCCTTTTTCTATTAGACGATATGGTGTAATCAAAAAACCGTACTCATCGATTGTTGCGTATATACTTAAAGAAGCTATCAAACCAATGTTTGTACCTTCTGGCGTTTCTATCGGGCACACCCTCCCATAGTGAGAAACATGTACATCTCTCACCTCAAACCCAGCCCTCTTTCTATTCAAGCCGCCAGGTCCCAACGCACTTAACCTTCTTTCATGAGTTAGCTGTGCCAACGGATTTGTTTGGTCTAAAACCTGCGAAAGTTCACTTCGGCTAAAAAAATAATCGATCGCTGAAAATATGGTTTTCGAATTTACCAAAGAACGCGGTGTTAATTGTTCTGTCTCTTTTACACTTAACCTTTCCTGTATGGTTCTTCTTAACTTTAAAAACCCCTTTCTCAACTCTTCACCAACAAGCTCATCTATCGTCCGAAGTCTCCTGTTGCCTAAATTATCTATATCGTCAATTGATGCCCCAGGGGTACCTTTCCTCAACTTCATCAAATACCTAATAGCTTCTACAAAATCCTCTTTTTGCAAAGTCATTTTAGATGAATCGACATCATGACCCATCTTCCTATTTAATCTAAATCTGCCTACAGGCCCCAACCTATATCTTTTTTCATCAAAAAATTTATCATAAAATAACTGCCTTGCCTTTTCCACTTGCTGTGGGTTGCCTGGTCTGAATCTTGCGTAAATTTTCAACAATGCATCTTCATGAGACTTTGTAAAATCTGACTCCAGAGAATTTAATATTAAGTTGTCTTCTACTTTTTTGATCACATCTACTTTCTTTATTTCCAGGTCTGTGATTGCCTTAACCGTTGAATCAGAAAACTGACGACCCGCGTCCAGCAAAATTTCCCCAGTTTCAGGATTAACAACCTGCTCTGCAGTAAACCTACCTCTCAACTTTGCAGCCACATCATAATCAGCGATTTTCACCGTTTCTACTTCATGAAACAACCGAATAA
Organism: Candidatus Kuenenia sp.; assembly: GCF_027493735.1. Classification (NCBI taxonomy): domain Bacteria; kingdom Pseudomonadati; phylum Planctomycetota; class Candidatus Brocadiia; order Candidatus Brocadiales; family Candidatus Brocadiaceae; genus Candidatus Kuenenia; species Candidatus Kuenenia sp. The sequence goes on along the minus strand of NZ_JAOSKF010000021.1, from coordinate 83,577 downwards.
TATCCTCATCATTTGCGTATTCTGCGGATAACGCCCTGAGAAAACAAGTAGCGGGTAATTTTCCACTCTGATCAATCCTGACAGTAAGTACATCCTTCTTACCCACCTCCAACTCAATCCAACTTCCCCGCTCAGGAATTATTCGGCAAGAATGTAATCTTTTTTCTGCGTAAAATTCTTCTATAAAATCTACCCCTGGCGAACGATGTAATTGAGCAACAATCACCCGTTCTGTACCATTAATAATAAATTCTCCGCCACCGATAACAACAGGAATCTCACCCAGATAAACCTCTTCTTCTATAGGTTCATCTTTATCCAAACGCAACCAGACGCGAAAAGGACGCCCGTATGTCAATCGCAACTGGCGACATTCGTCTTGTGAATAACGAGGTTTTCCTAACTCATATTTAACATAATTTAAAGTTATGTTGCCATCGTAGTTGCTGACAGGAAATATCTCTCTCAATATAGCCTCAATACCAACATTTTTCCTCTTCGATGCTGGAATATCCAACTGCAAAAAGTCCATATATGCTTTCGTTTGAATCTGTGTAAGATTTTGAAGCTCTATTACTTCATCTACTTTACTGTAGTTTCGTATTTCCATAAATTCCCAGAACTTTAAAAGTTGGCAAAAAAACTGTTTATTTTATTTCTACTTTGGCACCAGCTTCTTCTAATGTTTTTCTAATTTTGTCAGCGTCTTCCTTCGTCACCCCTTCTTTAACAGCCTTAGGCGCACCCTCTACAAGATCTTTCGCCTCTTTGAGGCCTAAATTTGTTTCCGCTCGAACCGCCTTAATTACTTGAATTTTGTTAGCTCCCACCTCTTTTAGAATTACATCAAAAGATGTCTTCTCTTCTTCTACGGCAGCCTCGGCTCCAGCCATAGGCATACCAACAGGCATTGCGGCTACTGCAGATGCGGAAACACCAAATTTCTTTTCGAATGCTTTTACTAATTCAGATGCCTCCAACAGTGTCATTCCCGATACTATATCTAGTACCTGCGCTATTTTCCCGGTTACATCGACTTCTTTTTCTTCCATTATTTGAGTCATTTTACACCTCCTAACTTTCAGAAACCATATACAAATTACCCATTACTTTCTTCTTTTTGTGTTTTTATCTCTTGAAATATAGTTGCTAAACTGCGCAATATACTGTTAAAAGCGGTTGCCACCCCGACTATCGGAGCATTTATACTAAATACTATTTGGGATCTAAGCACTGGCAAGGAAGGAAGCTTCGCCAAACTCTTGATAGAATCAATTGACAGTGCCTCTCCCTCAAAAAACCCACCCTGCAACGTAAAAAATGGCAAATCTTCAGAGTATTTAACTGTTTCTTTTGCCATTAATACCGGATCATCCCCGCCACTTATGATAGCAGAAGGACCATTTAGCAAACCAACTATTGCCGTCTTGCCTATTTTCTTAAACGCAACCGCTGCAAGAGAATTTTTAACAACCTCCATAAGTATCTTCTTCTGCCATAATTCATTTCGCAACTGATTAAACTGCAAAGCAGTGATACCTCTATAACCAACTACCAGATAGCTACTCTTATCATCATAACGAGAAATCAGTTCTTTTATTGTAAGTTCTTTTAATTCATTTGGCATTGTTCTGTCTATTCCCTTAGCTACACATTTTAAAATTAAATTTGCAACATTACGCCAGGACTCATCGTCGAAGAAAGTGAAACCTTCTCTATATACATCCCTTTTGCAGCCGATGGACGCAAGTTCAATATATGTTTAATAAATGTGTTTATATTGTCGGCAAGATCTGCAACGGAAAACGACAGCTTTCCAGCAATTGCATGAACATTTCCACCAGCATCATTTCTAAACTCAATTTTACCTGCTTTAAACTCCCTAACAGCTGTTTCTACATCGTCGGTTACAGTTCCCGACTTGGGAGACGGCATTTTACCCTGAGGACCTAACACTTTACCTAATTTACCAACTATTCTCATCATATCCGGAGTAGAAATTGCGACGTCAAAATCCCCCCATCCCCCCTCAACCTTTTTCACCAGATCTTCAGCACCAACCTCTTCAGCTCCTGCATCTTTCGCAATAGTTGCTTTTTCTCCAACGGCAAAAACTATCACCTTTAAACTTTTGCCAATACCCTTCGGCAAAGATATAGCACCTCTAACAAGCTGGTCTGATTGTTTTGCATCGATACCCAACTTAATTACGACTTCGACACTTTCATCGAACTTTGCAGTCTTAAAAGATTTAAGATGTTTTAAGGCATCCTCTAATTCGTATTTTTTGTTTATATCTATATGTTTTAAAGATTCTAAATATCTTTTACTTCTTTTTAGCATTTTATAAATCCTTCTGATTAAACACAACTTCTCCCATTTTCATACACTAATCCACAATTTTAAGCCCCATAGTATGAGCAGTTCCTTCTATTATCCTCATTGCACTTTCTAAATTACTAACATTTAAATCTGCCAACTTTCTAGCTGCTATTTCCCTGATTTGTTGTTTGTTAACTTGCCCAACCTTCTGCCGATTTGGCTCTGGCGAACCTTTAACAATACCTGCGGATTGTTTTAATAGCACAGAAGCAGGCGGAGACTTAATTATAAAGGTAAACGTTTTATCTTTAAAAACAGTAATCTCTGCAGGAGTTAAAATTCCCTGCAAATCTTTCGTTTTATCGTTAAACTGCTTCACAAATTGCCCGATATTTACTCCATGCTGCCCAAGTGCCGGACCAACCGGAGGTGCAGGGGTTGCCTGCCCTGCCGGACACTGCAACTTGATTTTAGCCAAAATCTCCTTTGCCATTACATTCTCCTACCTTTAAATTGACTCTACTTGCCAATATTCTAATTCAACTGGCGTTGCCCTTCCGAACACGGTAAGCATAACCTTAACGCGGCCACTCGCAGGCAAAACCTCTTCAACTATTCCATCATAATTCTCAAACGGTCCTTCTTTTATTCGTACCTTCTCGCCTTCATTAAATTCGATCTTTGCACGCGGCCTTTCTTCTTTCTGATCCAGATCAGAAAGAAGTTTTTCAACCTCATATTTGGTCATAGGCACAGGCTTACTCTGGCCGCCAATAAATTCCCCTGTGCCTGAAGTTTCGCGAATCGTAAACCAAACTTCCTTTGGAATTTGACCTTTTTCGTCTACCTCAATCTCTACCATTATGTATCCTGGATATATTTTGCGGTCAGATACCCTCTTCTTACCACCCTTAACCTCAGAAATTTTCTCACTCGGCACCAGTACATTTGTAATCAGGCTCTCCATACCCTGTGCTCTTATACGCTCTACTAAATTGTCCCTGACTTTATCTTCTCTATTGCTTTGCACACGCAAAACAAACCATTCCTTTGGCATCTATTTATAAACCTATAAAAACCTAAAAATTTCACGTCTAAAATTCAATGCGATTGCATCGCGTATAATCAAGGAATGAGTAAAATGCGCCGAAAAACCCATCAAAAGTACGTCAATCAGCACACAGGCTTTATAGTACTCCAATATACTCCATGAAGAAGGAGACGACCCAGTCTACACCTAATATAAAAAATCCTATGATTACCACAGATATAATCACAACAATCGTGGAGCCAACCAACTCATATCTTGTAGGCCATGATACTTTCTGAAGTTCATTTTGAGTTTCAACTAAAAATTCTACTGCTTTTTTTCCGCCTTCATCAATAGGCCTCAGCCCGGTTTTAAAGCCAGCAACCAAGATACAAATCAGATACCCCAGAAAAACAAAAAGCGCAACCGAACAAATTAATCCCCATGTAAGCTCAATATCTACAAGGGGAACCCTCGCATTTTCAAATATATTTGGCAATCCTATCAAGACATTGTACAACGAAATGGAAGCAAACAACGCTAGCAACCCTAACGCAATACCAACAACTATCCTGCTATAAGATCCTTGGCCCTTCTTATGAATAACAAACAATGACATTAGCTTATCTTATTACTCTTGATCTAAGATTGAAAATAATTAAATGGCAGGTCTGGAGGGATTCGAACCCCCAACACCCGGATTTGGAGTCCAGTGCTCTACCAATTAGAGCTACAGACCTTTAGTTACACCCAAACACACAGAAAACTACTTTTTATATTCTTTGTGGAACACATGCCTTCCACAGTTCTTACAAAATTTCTTCAATTCCAACTTTTCCGCCTGCTTTGCCTTTTTAGGCGTTCTGTAGTTCCTGTTGGAACATTCACGACAAACCAGGGTAATATACTCTCGCATCAACAAACCCTCAAAACCACATTATAATTTATTCAACAATTTTTGTAACGACACCTGCACCCACTGTCTTCCCACCTTCCCGAATTGCAAACCGCAGCCCCTCATCCATAGCTATCGGCGTTACCAATGCTACATTGATCTTCACGTTATCTCCAGGCATCACCATCTCCGCACCGCCTGTCAAAGTTACCACCCCGGTCACGTCAGTCGTCCTAAAATAAAACTGCGGCCTATATCCATTAAAAAAGGGAGTATGCCTTCCCCCCTCTTCCTTAGTCAATATATACACCTCCGCTTCGTATTTAGTATGCGGCGTTATACTGCCGGGTTTCGCTAACACCTGACCACGCTCCAGATCATTCTTCTCCACCCCCCGCAGCAACAATCCCAGGTTATCCCCTGCCTGTCCCTCATCCAACGTTTTGTTAAACATTTCCACACCAGTAACCACAGACTTCTTTATATCCGGCTTAATCCCAACAACATCTACTTCATCTCCTACCTTCACTCTACCCTTCTCAACCCTGCCTGTTCCAACTGTACCACGCCCTTTTATGCTAAACACATCTTCCACGGACATCAAAAACGGCTTATCTATTTCCCTTACAGGATCGGGGATGTAAGTATCCACCGCATCCATTAGTTTCAATATCGGACCACAACTCGCACATTCAGCACCTCCACATCCACACTGTGCCGCCTTCAGCGCAGAACCCTTCACTACAGGTATCTCATCCCCAGGAAAATCATATTTACTCAATAGCTCCCTTATTTCCATCTCTACAAGTTCCAACAGCTCCTGATCCTCTAACATATCCACCTTATTCAGGAACACCACAATCCTGGGAACTCCCACCTGCCTTGACAACAATATATGCTCGCGGGTCTGCGGCATCGGACCATCCGGCGCACTTACAACCAATATCGCTCCATCCATCTGCGCCGCACCTGTTATCATATTCTTTACATAATCTGCATGTCCAGGACAGTCCACATGCGCGTAATGCCTCTTCTTCGTCTCATACTCCACATGCGATATCGCTATCGTTATACCTCGTTCGCGCTCTTCAGGAGCCTTGTCAATTGAATCAAACGGCCTATCCTTCGCCAACCCCTGCTTCGACAATACATGCGTTATTACTGACGTCAGCGTTGTCTTACCATGATCCACATGCCCTATCGTACCTATGTTTAAATGCGGCTTTGTTCGCTGAAATACTTCTTTAGCCATGCGCTACCCCTTTTATCTTAATATTTTCACCATTATATAATTGCCCAAAATATATTTCCTTAAAAACTCCCACTACACATATCCACAAACTAGCAAAGACCACGACACTGCATATCAAACGCAAGCGCTGCCTGCATTTTATCTGGAGCTGCTGATGGGATTTGAACCCATGACCTCGTCCTTACCAAGGACGTGCTCCACCACTGAGCTACAGCAGCAATTGCTCATTATTCAACAAAACTATAGATACCGTTATATTTAAACTATACATACTTTTTCAAAAAAGCCAGAATTTATCAAATATAACAAAAAAATATAAATGTCAAACAAAATAAGCCGAAACCCACAAATTATCTAAGCAATCCAAAATTAAGTAATATCAAAACATCAATTGCATCCAAATTGTTCGGCAAAAATACTTCCGTCTGAAATGATTTACATTGATTAGGAAATATTGCAAAAGTAAAACTTTTTACATTTTAAACCCTTGCATACTTAAACATGGCAAGATTAAACTTAGTGCCGCTGAAGAATTACAACATACATTAATAATGCAACGTATACGATATTATACGTACCATGTTGAACGAAAGACTTTCTCGATAATTATAAAATTTTATACGAATTTTTCAAAAGCGGGCGATGGGAATCGAACCCACATGACTAGCTTGGAAGGCTAGGGCTCTACCATTGAGCTACGCCCGCAAACAAAGCATCATTTATGACATTTTTTCAAAAGACATCAAAAACCAAGATAGTTTGCGAAACCTAGATATTATTCAAAAAAAACGAATATTTTGCTGTCAAGCCAATATGGCAATATGTTCCAGAAGAACCTCTTTTTAGTTTCCCTCCCCAACAACCCCAAGAAAATGTCTGTCCGTCAATAAAAAAAGGTTCGCAGACAATTCAGCGATAACTATTCAGCGTAATTTATTAAACTACCGGAGATCAGAGCGCAACTCGTTCCCAAACAGATACTTCACTATGTTCAGTACAAGGTTTGGGAACGAGCCGTGTATCGTTTATGCTGAATAGTTACATTTATTAAGACTATGCAAAAACTCAAAATGATATTGCGTGATTACTTTGCTGACTAAAATTTTTAACTTTTGGAAGGTCATTCAGAAATCATCTATTGCTACACCTTTAAATATACTCAAGAAGTTCACAAAATGTGATTTCAGAAATGCTATAACTATTTATGTTAACAAAAGTTAAATCTAATCTAGAAATCTCTATTTGTGAACCCCTACAATATAGCATACAAACTACGTCACTATTTAAAATTTCAATACCAAAGAGAGAAATGCAAACAGCAAGATTTTGTTTTCCGTTCCAGAGAGACCTCGTAATTGTTTTCCTGTTTTTGTTCTGGTAAGTGGCATTGTTTTAGTTTTCTTCAGACATAAATATAAGATGGTGGGTGGAGGAGGATTCGAACCTCCGAAGGCTATGCCAACAGATTTACAGTCTGTCCCCTTTGGCCACTCGGGTATCCACCCTTTTGCGGTCGAACATCTTACTTTAATGTTTTTCCAAACAAAATTCATTCGGCACAGATTATACGTCCAATAACCTTAATTACAATAAAATCTTTTAGTTATTAAAAAATAATAAATTACAAAGCTAGCGGTGGGACTCGAACCCACAACCTGCGGTTTACAAAACCGCTGCTCCGCCATTGAGCTACGCTAGCACAGCGAAATTTCGATGATATCAAAACATTAACATTATTCAAGCAAAATTTATACTTATGCCAATTTGTTTTAAAAGTTTTTAATAATTTTTTACTAAATGAGGTAGATGTCCAAATGATAAATAGTTTTGTCAAAAAAACGCAGCAGAAAATATTTTGAAAATCATACATCAGGCAGGACATGAACTTAAGACGTTTCAATACTTTTGCGCCCACAAAAGACAAGCGACCCTGAACCCTTTGCAAAAATACAACGGGGCAAAAAGGCACTTTTGCAATAAAACATCTGCAATGTCAGCGATTCCTTCGTTTCAACTATCCCCCATCAATGCTTTTCCCACACCCATGTTTCAACGAGAACTCGTCGATAACTATTTTAAAGTCAACGCTAAATGACTTTTTAAAAACATGTTATTGTAAGATATTTTCAATATAGCTTTCGTAATTTCTTTTCATTTCACCAATGCTATCGCCTCCAAACTTCTCCGTAAAAGCCCTGGCTATTTCAAAAGCTATCATTGCTTCACAAACAACAGACGCGGCAGGAACCGCACAAATATCTGATCTCTCATATGAAGCGGCTACCGGTTCCTTTGTCAGTAAATCAACAGACCTTAAAGACTTTTTTAATGTTGGGATAGGTTTCATATACGCCCTCACAACAATAGGCTCTCCGTTGCTTATCCCACCTTCTATCCCCCCCGCATTATTTGTCCTCCTTTCAAAACCTCCGGTTAATGTCTTTTTTTGCTTCGGATACCCATAAAATATTTCATCATGCGCTTCCGATCCAAATTTGTTTGCAATGTCAAAACCAGTACCGATTTCAACCGCTTTAATCGCCTGAACAGACATAATTGCAAAAGCAAGTCTTGCATCCAATTTCAAATCCCACTGCGTATGATTCCCAATCCCGATTGGTAAACCATTTGCCACCACCTCTATTATTCCGCCAAGTGAGTCACTCATTTCAACCGCCCGTTTTATCTTTTCAACAATTTTACTTTCGATTTCACGATCAATGCAATATATTGCGCTATCATCACGGATTTTGACCGCCGTCTCTATAGTATCTTCTAATTGTTTTTCAGAATTGATTCCTCCGATACCTTTGACATAACCAAAAACCTTTATCCCAAAATGCGAAAGCAATATTTTACACACAGCGCCAACTGCTACCCTTGCGGCAGTTTCCCTTGCGCTCGCACGCTCCAATATATTCCTTGCATCTTTATGTCCATATTTTATTACGCCTGCCAAATCCGCATGACCAGGGCGCGGTCGTGTAACAACTGGAAGCGCATCAATCTTATAATCGCTGTTTTTTATCATTAAACAAATAGGGCTGCCCAACGTGATATTATTTCTTACCCCTGAAAGAATTTCCACACAATCTGCTTCTATTTTCATTCTTCCACCTCTGCCAACGCCTCCTTGTCTGCGCCTTAATTCTCTATCTATCAATTCTTTATCAAGAAAAATACCCGCCGGGAAACCTTCCAAAACAGAAACCATGCATTTTCCATGAGATTCTCCTGCTGTTTTAAAATATAACATTCAACGCCTCCGGTAATGATAAATTATTAATTGCTTAATGCAATTTAATTGTGCTAGAATTTCAGGATTATATACATAATCATTTTAAATAACAATTCGAATTCAAAGTTATAATGTACAAATTCTTTATTACCCTCCGTTATTTACGCAGCAGGAAAATTTCTTTTTTTGCAGTAGCCGGTGTTGCAGTAGGCGTTATGACATTAATTGTTGTCCTTTCTGTTATGAATGGGTTCGATCAGGAATTACGTAGCAGAATAAGAGGAACGTTAACACACATTATCATTACAAAAGGAGGCATGTATGGCCTTGAAAATTATACACAGGTGATGGAGAAAGTAAAAGCAACCGAACATGTATCTTCCTGTGCTCCCTTTGTCGAAGGGCCTGCTCTTATAAAAATACGTGGAAGAAAGGAATTTGTATATTTTAAAGGAATTAATCCCGTTGAAGAGGCAACCGTTGGCGATTTTAAGGCTTTTTTATCCCCTTTCAGGAAAGAACCTGAAGATTTACAAAAAACTCATGGAGAAAACCAAACCGCTAGCGCATTTTGTGGTATAGAACTACTGAGGGTTAGTCCGGGTGACCCGGAAACAGACCCAATAAGTTTTGTGCAGGAAGGCGAGCAAATAGTGCTGGTTACGTTAAAAAACTGGGACAAAATCAGTGTAAAAGCATTTGTTATTGAAGGAACATTTAAATCGGGAATGTACGATTACGACAAGAATTATGTGTATATTCCTCTTGCTGCTGCACAAGAATTGACGGGTATAAAAGAAAGGGACGCCGTATCCGGAATAAGCGTAAAACTTCATGATTACCGCTATGCAAATGAAGTGCGTGACAAGTTGCAATCTTCATTGGGCTTTGAATATTATGTGCAAACATGGGAGGATGCCAGGAGGACATTTTTGACCGCTGTAATGCTAGAAAGGCGTGTAATGGCATTTATACTCTTTTTTATCATCGTTGTTGCAGGCTTTAATATATTGGCAATTCTGACGATGATTGTATTGGAAAAATCCAAAGACATTGGCATACTAAAAGCATTAGGAGCTACCACACAAGGTATTATGTCCATTTTTCTATTGAACGGACTATTCATTGGCAGCATTGGATCCTGCGTGGGAGCTGCTATAGGATTTTCCGTTGTCTTGCGTATTAATTGGCTGGAAAGCATATTATATAATATGACAGGCTGGAGGCCATTCCCACCTGAAGTATATTACTTTGACCAGATACCTACTGTCATCAAACCGGCAAGCATTATGATTACTATATTCATCGCAATACTCAGCAGTGTGATTTTTAGCATATATCCCGCTATAAGGGCGGCAAGGCTAGATCCCGTTGAAACCCTACGGTATGAATAACTTCCTCAAAAGAAATCAAATTTGTTGACAACTGATAAAATTGCTGTTAGCATTTCCTTCTGTTTTAGAAGAGAAAATGTTATTAATGTATATTTAAAGTGTCTCTCCGATCATATTTAATTACGCGAACATCTCAAGATTCGTTTAAACGACATATGATTTTATTTTATTTTTAAAAATTCGTAGTTTTGTCATGGTAAATTATTACAATATCCTGGAAGTGCATGAAGAAGTAAGCGCTGAAGAAATAAAACGCTCATTCAGAACCCTGATTAAAAAATTCCATCCCGATATAAATGGCTCAAACAAAAAATGGGCGGAATCAAAAACAAAAATTATTATTCAGGCGTATAAAACTCTTTCCGATACTCATTCCCGCAAACAATATGATACGCTTCACAAACATTCCCAAAACAAACAGAACACCGTTCGGGACGCAAAGCCCAAAACATCCTCCACTAAATCAGAAAAAATCAGCATGGAAATTCGTATTATTTTTTCCGACCTTCTCAATGGGTACACAAGTAGCGCTATTGAGAAATATGAGTATTTGCTAAATACTTCCCCTGATACGGACTTCTTCCTCCACCTTAACCATCGGGATTTTATCGATTGCAAATTTTTGCTGGCAGAGGCTTATGAAAAATCCGGCGAATATGAACTTTCAATAAAACTTTACGAGTACATACTGGAAAAAGGGAAACAGGCTGCTTATCGGCAACATCTGCTGGAGGAGACAAAAGAAAGAATCAGAAATATTTATTGCCGTAAATTAGCAAAAAAATCCTCCCCGGATAAAGCCCTTATACATTATCAAAATTTACTCAAATTGGACTTATGCAAAAACGAACAGGCGTTTGTTTACAAAAAAATGGCCGAATGCTCTCTTAAATTACAGGACTACGAAAACGCTTTAAAGTATCTTCATGTTGCATTATCCCTAAAACCAAAACTTCAGGGATTAAATAAACTGAGAATAAATCTTAATCAATACCTGCAGAATTGTTTTATATAAAATAAAATTTATGAAAACAACACAACCGTTACTGACCACCAACATTTCACAGCTTAAATTACACAACCGCGGAAAAGTTCGTGATATTTACGAAGTTAATAATGATTTGCTTATCGTTACCACAGACCGTATTTCCGCATTTGACGTGGTTCTCCCAAACGGGATTCCCTATAAAGGACAGGTGCTTACAGGATTGTCAGAATATTGGTTTCATTATACTGCCGATGTCACTGAGAACCACCTCATTACCACTGATATCGATTCTATTGATAATACATTTGTCAGACACCATAAAGACATCCTTCAGGGCCGGTCTATGCTTGTGAAAAAAGTAAACGTTATCCCGGTAGAATGTATTATCCGTGGATACCTGGCAGGTTCCGGCTGGAAAGAATACCAAAAATTCCAATCAATTTGCGGAATAAAGCTGCCTGCCGGGTTAAAAGAATCGGACAAACTCCCTGAACCCATATTTACTCCTTCAACAAAAGCACATACCGGCCATGATGAAAACATACCGGTTTCTGAAGTAATCAATCTGATCGGAAAAACGCTCACCGATGAATTAAAGGAGAAAAGTCTCAAAATCTATTCGAAGGCAAGTGAATATGCAAAAAGCAGAGGAATCATTATTTGTGACACAAAATTTGAGTGGGGCATAACGAATAACAATAAAACGATGCTTATTGATGAGGTACTTACCCCTGATTCTTCGAGATTTTGGCCGCTTGAATTCTATACACCAGGAAAACCACAGCCGTCATACGACAAGCAATTCATACGCGACTATTTAGAAAGCATACATTGGGATAAAAATCCACCAGCACCAGCACTTCCGCCCGACATAATCCAGAAAACATCTGAAAAGTATCTGAATGCATATAAAACGTTAACTGGCAAGAGTCTTATTTAACTCTTACGAACTAATGATGAAGGTTCACCCAAATACATTGGCGGCATATCTTGAAGTAGCCAAACAAGCAGCCATGGAAGCAGGCGACGTCCTGAAAAAATATTTCAGAAAGTTAGATGCTTCTATGATTGAAGAAAAAGCCGCAAATGATTTTGTCACGGATGTAGACAGAAGGTCTGAACAAATCATCAAAAATCACATCATTACGCATTTCAGCGATCATGCCATATTGGCGGAAGAGTCTGAAACACAAACAAATACCTCTCCCTTTTTATGGATTATCGACCCATTAGACGGCACTGCAAACTACATCCACGGTGTGCCGGCTTTTGCTATCTCAATCGCTTTGGAAATAAAGGGAGAACTCTGCATGGGGATTGTATATGATCCTATAAAAGCCGATATCTTTTCCGCAGTAAAGGGACAAGGTGCATCAAAAAATGGCAAACCCATACATGTTTCTCTCCCGAAAAATCTGAATGACTCTCTTATCGCAACCGGTTTTCCATTCAGAAAGAAAAACATTGTTGACACCTATGTAAAGATATTCAGGGAATTGCTTAACCATGCCTCTGACATGAGAAGATGCGGTTCTGCAAGCCTGGATCTTGCATATACCGCGGATGGGATTTTCAGTGGCTTTTTTGAATATGCGTTATCGCCATGGGATATTGCCGCGGGCGCTCTTTTAGTTCAGGAAGCCGGGGGAATAACCACTGATTTTAATGGTAAAAACAACTATCTTAAAACCGGCAACATCATTGCCGGTTCTAAGATAATCCACAATGAACTACTGAAAATAATTCAGTCCAACGACCCCAATTACTTCGAAAAATAGCGTACAGATAACCCTGCTTATTAAATCCACAAAACACTCATTTTTAAAGAGCCGAGGCTTCTTAACTTATTGATAAAACCACACTTGATTTTGGTAACACTCTAGTCTTTTGAAACTGGAAATTGTTATTTGTAGTGCGACTAACCTCATCGTACTACATGAATTTATATAGCTTTAATGGGCTTAGATATCAAGTGAGGAAGGAACATCAACCGCTTATATTGCCCTTACACTATGCGGCAAGCAGTGCTATTCAAGAACATTGTTAAATAATCCATATATAGTTATCTCTTATCGCAAAATGCACATAGAATCTATTGAACGGAAAACGGCTGTTTTGGCAAGACCAACTTTGAAATGTTTGAGTCAGGTCGCAACAATTAACCCTACAATAGGGTGCAGCCATCAATGCGCATATTGCTATGCAAGGGGATATTCAATCTATCCTGGAGATGGTAAGGTACTTGTGTATGAAAATATGGCCGAAAAGTTAAAAAAAGAATTGCCACGACGCAGAAAACTACCAAAATATGTCTTTTTCAGTTCTTCGAGTGATGCCCTTCAGCCGATTCCTCAGGTAATAAATTTGTCGTATGAATTAATGCAGACCCTGTTAGAATATAATATTGGTATAAATCTCCTTACAAAAGGACGGATACCAATAAAATTTCTTGACCTGTTTAAAAGACATAAAAAATTAGTACATATTCAGATAGGTATTACCACATTAAACCGGAATATACAAAGAATCATAGAACCTTACGCCGCCACTCCAGGCGAAAGAATACGGAACATTGAACAATTGTGCAACGTGGGGATTGTGCCGGAAGTGAAATTAGACCCCCTTATACCGGGAATAACCGACACAAAAACCAACTTAACCGCATTATTCAGAGTTTTGCAGAAATATGAGGTAAACGCTATGGGCATTAATTATCTCTTTTTAAGACCATTTATTAAGAAAAATCTCTATAAATCTCTCAGGAAAACCTCTTTATGGGAAGAGATAAATGCACATTACCAAAATGGCAGTTCCATCAACCTGCTGGCAGAAAAATCACGTATACAGGCACTGGATGTACACTATAGAAAAAATAGTTACCACGCTATTGATGAACTGGCAGGTCTTTATAAAATAAGCGCTTATGTTTGCGGTTGCAAGAATCCTGATATCACGGAAGAACCATTATGTGATATAAATTGGGGAAAACATTTTCAAGATACCCCGAAACAAAAAGGTTTGTTTGCCTCACAAATTCTTACAGAAAAAATTTTTTAATGGTATGTTTTGCCGTCTTTTGTAAATAATGAAAACAAGAAGATAGCCCGATGTATCGAACAGGAGATAATCAGACGGCGAATATTCATATAAGTTAGCCAATAGTAATACTATACGTAAATTAACCTTTTGTTTTTACCTGAGAAACAATCCTTAGAGAAAAAATGCCCTGGCAGAGAAATATGGAAGTAAATAAGTCGTATATTTAGTGTATGTAAGTTGTTATATACCACATGCTATATTGTCTTTATAAAAACAAATAATGCTGCATTGGCCTGCCTATTTAATTGCTTGACAAAAAATAGGTGACATTTATAATGACTTTTGAGGTCTTTGAGGTCTGAAAATGTTCGAGAATAATAAATTTTTGAACAGGCCTTTGTAATGGCAAAGTAATTTTTCCTCCATAGTTATTGTTTTGGAGTAGCAGATATGAATTATTTCAAAACAGCGGTTCTACTCGTAGTATTAACCCTGATACTCGTTTGGGCCGGAAGTATTTTTGGCGGTAGGCAGGGGGCGGTTTTTGCTTTTGCGATTGCAATGGGGATGAATTTTTTTAGTTATTGGTACAGTGATAAAATCGTCCTGAAAATATACCGTGCACGCCAGATTACAGGACAAGATTCACCGAAGTATTTTGCGCTGGTGAAAGAACTCACCGCAAATGCCGCATTGCCCATGCCAAATTTGTATATTATCCCCACTCAGGCGATGAATGCCTTTGCCACCGGTAGAAACCCTGGGCACGCCGCCATAGCAGTCACGGAAGGGTTGTTAAACTCTTTAACGCATGAAGAGTTAAAAGGCGTCCTGGCACATGAGCTTTCTCACGTTAAAAACAGAGATATTTTAATATGTACTATTGTTGCGACGATAGCCGGCGCAATTACCATGCTGGCGAATATGGCGCAATGGACTGCCATGTTTGGCGGCTTTGGAAGGCATGATGATGACGATAGCGGGGGAGGAGGCGTAGTCGGTCTCATAGCTCTCGCCATAGTAGCTCCTATTGCTGCTTTGCTGATACAAATGGCTATATCACGTTCAAGAGAATATGCCGCGGATAAAAGCGGAGCGCTTATGGCACGTAATCCGGCAGGATTGGCTAGCGCCCTTGAAAAACTGCACCAGGCCGCGAGGGTCAGGCCGTTAGATGCGGGAACGTCATCCGCACATCTGTTTATAGTAAATCCATTAAGCGGTCGTTCATTTGCTTCGCTTTTTAGTACGCATCCGCCAATTGAGGAGAGAGTAAAAAGGCTTCGATCAATGGCGTAAATTGGGTTTATCCAAGGGGGATAATTATTGCAGTATAATTATCCGTGACATGATTTAGTATGCCAGCCGAAGGGAAGGTGATGTCTGATTTGGTTTTTGATAAATAATACAGACTCAATCACTTATTCACCGTATTGAATTGTGTCAAAACAACTTAACTTTAGTAAAATGATTTTTTTTCTTTGGAGGAACATTGATGGTGCACTATACATGTGATATGTGTGGGAAACCGTTACTTGCGGGTGAGGATATACGTTATGTTGTAAAAATTGAAGTATACGCTACTTGCGACTCAATGGATACAGAAGATGACCTTGATGAAGAACTTTGGGAAATGGAAGATGACGATGATGACGACGACGATGAAAATGACCGGGTGGATGGGGAAGAGCTTGGTGATGATAGAGAGGAAGAAGAGTACAAAACATTCCGCTTTGATTTGTGTCATAAGTGTCATAAAAAATATTTACAAGACCCCCTGTTTTTAAAATCATGGAATAGAACACGATTTTCAGAAAATTAGTTTTTTTATACTTTATTTACAAAAACAACCACTTCCTTTAGTGAGAAAAGACGGAAGTATTGCCATGCAGAGTACAATTTATGGGAATGACAATAACAGAGAAGATTATCGCTGCGCATTGTGGCGAGAGGGAAGTACGTCCGGGACAATTCGTTTATGCAAATGTAGATGTTTGCCTCGGAAACGATATAACCGCCCCAATTGCCATTGAGGAATTCGAAAAGGCGGGCATTAAAAAAGTTTTTGACCCCGAAAAAATTGTTTTAGTACCGGATCATTTCACGCCGAATAAGGATATTCAATCCGCCCAACAATCAAAATCACTCCGTGTATTTGCTGAAAAACACCATTTAAAACATTATTTTGAGATTGGACGCATGGGAATCGAACATGCCTTGCTCCCGGAGCAGGGCATTGTCGCCCCGGGAGAATTAGTAATTGGGGCAGACTCTCATACTTGTACCTATGGAGCGCTGGGGGCATTTTCAACCGGGATAGGCAGTACAGACCTGGCCGCATGTTTTGCAACAGGAAAGGTATGGCTTAAAGTGCCGGAATCGATTAAGTTCGTTTTTCATGGTAAGGCAAGAAACTGGACGTCGGGAAAGGATTTCATACTATATACCATCGGGAAAATTGGCGTTGACGGGGCGCTCTATAAAGCAATGGAGTTTACAGGGACCGCCATATCCGATTTACCAATGGATGACCGCTTTACCATATGCAACATGGCGATTGAAGCCGGGGCAAAAAGCGGAATTATTGCTCCCGATAAAATTACGGAAAATTATGTCGCCGGAAGAGTTAAAAGGGAATATGTGGCATATCATAGCGACCCCGACAGCCATTATTCAAAGGTATATGAATTCAACGCGGAGGAAATCGTTCCGCAAGTCGCCCTACCCAGTCTTCCAGAAAACACAAAATCCGTTTATGATGTCTGTGGAATTAAAATAGACCAGGTAGTTATTGGTTCATGCACTAACGGCAGGATATCAGATTTGCGGATAGCGGCAAAAATATTAAAAGGGAAAAAGGCACATCCTTCTCTCCGGTTGATTATAATTCCGGCTACTCAGGAAATATATAAACAGGCGTTAAAAGAAGGGCTTATTGAAATATTTATTGACGCAGAAGCAGTTGTCTCAACACCTACATGCGGCCCGTGCCTTGGCGGTCATATGGGAATACTGGCAGAAGGGGAAAGGGCACTTACCACTACAAACCGTAATTTTGTTGGCCGCATGGGACATCCAAAGAGCGAAATATATCTTTGTAGTCCTGCAGTGGCTGCTGCGTCTGCTATTACCGGCAAAATAACACCACCAAGTGAAATGCGGCCTGAATCTTGCACAAAAATACCTTCTATTTGACCATAGGCTTGCAAAACCGTTTAATATCCAGCATTAGTGATACTTCTCTCTATGATTTTCGGCTGCCCTATAGAAGCAGCATAAAACAAAGCATCTGTCTTAGCCGGTATTTGTAAGGGTTTCAAGCGATTGCCAGATTTTAAATATTTGCACACCTTACGGACTCACAAATTGTGATTTCTTAAAAGTTGCTGTTGTAGAACGAAGAAACTCTTCGCTCTACATTTCGTAATTTGTGAACCTGTAAGGTATAAATAACTGCAATTGTATGTGTTAAGATGAGTTCAAGAAATTATTTGCACGAAAAATATCATTTTTGGTGCGGGATTAAGGTAATAAATTGATGAAGGGAACAGATAAACGTATGTATCAAAAAAAATATATAGGCGTGGACATTGGTTCTGTCAGTATAAAAGCAGTTTTAATTAATGAAAGAAAAGAGATATTAGAAGATCATTACGTTCGTTCACACGGGCAGCCGGTCGAAACGTTCCTAATGGTAATAAGAGAGATGCTAAACAGGACACATATGGACGATATTGACGGCATTGCAATAACCGGGACCGGCGGGAAGTTAATAGCCGGATTAATGGATATCGCCTTTATAAATGAAGTTGTTGCGCATAGTAAGGCCGCGACAACGTTACACCCTGATGTCCGCACAATTATTGAAATTGGCGGAGAAGATTCCAAGCTAATGCTTATTGAACGTGACGAATCAACCGGCCAGACGAAAGTCTCTGATTTTTCAATGAATACAATGTGTGCAGCCGGCACCGGTTCATTTCTGGACCAACAGGCGGCAAGGCTTGGGGTCTCCATAGAAAAAGAATTTGGGGAACTTGCCTTAAAATCAAAAAACCCCCCGCGTATTGCCGGTCGCTGCAGTGTGTTTGCCAAAACAGATATGATACACTTACAGCAGGAAGGCACGCCGGTTTACGACATCGTCGCAGGGCTGTGCTATGCAATGGCAAGGAATTTTAAAAGTAACATCGGCAAGGGCAAGGAATTTGTAAAACCCATTGCTTTCCAGGGAGGTGTTGTTGCAAATTCCGGCATGGTTAAGGCATTTGAAGATATATTGGAATTAAAATCCGGAGAACTGGTTATTCCGCAGTATTACAAGGTAATGGGGGCGATTGGTTCGGTATTTACTCTGATAGATAAGGAAATAAAGTCGCCATTCCGTGGTCTGAAGGCAATAGAGGAATATTTTAAAAACCGCAGTTCAAAAGCATCAAATCTCGAACCTCTTCGTTCGGATAATTATAAAATTGTTGACCAGACGCATCATCTTGATGAAAACGGGAAAGTCGAGGCATATGTAGGTATCGATGTAGGTTCCATCAGTACGAATGTTGTGGTTATCGACAAACACAAAAACATCCTGGCAAGGCGTTATCTTATGACCGCCGGAAGGCCGCTTGAAGCGGTAAAACATGGCCTTTATGAGGTGGGACTGGAAATTGGCGACAGGGTTGTTATCAACGGGGCAGGGACGACAGGTTCGGGACGTTATTTAACGGGGGATTTTATCGGCGCCGATATCGCTAAAAACGAAATTACCGCCCATGCCACTGCTGCAGCAAGTGTAAATAAGGATGTCGATACGATCTTTGAAATCGGCGGACAGGATTCAAAATTTGTCCGGCTGGAAAATGGCGCTGTCGTGGATTTTGCCATGAACAAGGTATGTGCGGCAGGTACCGGTTCATTCCTGGAAGAACAGGCGGAAAAACTGAATGTAAATATAAAGAAAGAATTTAATGACCGCGCACTTTCATCATGCTGCCCGTCGCATCTTGGCGAGAGATGTACGGTATTTATGGAATCTGATTTAAATCATCATCAGCAGGGAGGTACCTCGAAGGAAGACCTGCTTGCCGGCTTGAGCTATTCCGTTGTACTCAATTTCATAAACAGGGTTGTTGAAGACCGCCCTATTGGAAACACCATTTTTTTCCAGGGAGGGGTAGCAGCAAACCGTGGAGTAAAATCTGCATTTGAAAAAGTAACCGGTAAAAAAGTAATTGTGCCTCCACACCATGATATTATGGGGGCAATCGGTTCCGCCATTATTGCAATGGAAGAGAAAACATGGGAGAAATCACGGTTTAGAGGATTTGATATCAGGCACAAACGATATGAACTCTCCTCTTTTGTTTGCAAAGATTGTTCAAATATTTGCGAAATAAGAAAGGTCAGCATCGAAGGAGAAGACCCCCTTCATTACGGAAGCCGGTGCGGAAAATTCGATGACGAAAGGACGTTAAAAAAGGGGAAGCATTTGCCAAGGCTTTTCAATGAAAGAAAACAGGCGCTATATAATACTTATCCAAAAAATAAACCCCAAAACCCCTTGGGGAAGAAAATAGGGATACCGCAGGTATCCACTTTTTATGATTTGTTTCCCATGTGGAAAGCGTTTTTTACCGAAATGGGTCTCGAGGTGATTACTTCCCGTGATACAAACAAGGACATTATTTATAATGGCGTTGAGGTTATTACGGCAGAAACATGCTTTCCCATAAAGGTCGCCCATGGGCATGTCATTGATATGCTGGAAAGGGAAATTGATTATTTATTTTTGCCCAGCGTTATAAATTTAACACACTCCAGTAAGAATATTACTCATTCATATGCCTGTCCCTATGTGCAATGTATACCATACCTCGTGCGTTCAGGCATCGATTTGGATAAACGCGGGTTCAAGACACTATCGCCCGTGATTCATTTCGAATATGGAATGGAATTTCTGGTAAAAACCCTCCATAAAATTGCGAAAAGCGTTGGAGTAACCGGAGGCGTTGTAGAAAAGGCAATCGAAACGGCACTTGAAGCGCAGAGCGCTTTCACTGAAAAATTAGAGGCACGCGGAAAAGAAATTTTAGATACTATTGCGGATGATGAAAAGGCTTTTATCCTGATTAGCAGATCGTACAATGGGTGCGATACGGGAATGAATCTTGGTCTTCCGGAAAAATTACGCGACCTGGGAATACTAGTTATACCTCTTGACTATTTGACGCTGGACATTGAAGAAGTTTCGCACGATTACCCTAATATGTACTGGAAAACAGGGCAAAGGTTTATTGCCGCCGCAAGGTTGATTGCAAAAGACAAGAGGCTCTATCCTTTATATATCACAAACTTTGGCTGCGGCCCTGATTCATTTATCTCCAAATTTTTCTATAAGGAGCTGGCTGGGAAACCATGCCTGACCATAGAAATAGATGAACACAGCGCTGATGTTGGCGCTATAACCCGTTGCGAGGCGTTTATTGATAGCCTTAAAAACGTTAAACCTGCAACAAAAACCAGGAGGCGGCAGGAAGATATCGCCACACGCCAAATTACCGGCGGAAAAAAGAGAACACTTTATGTTCCGCATATGTGTGATCATGGCAGAATGATCGCTGCCGCCATGAGGGCTAACGGGGTACCGGCAGAAGCGATGCCCATGGCAGACGAAAATTCTGTAGATATCGGAAGAAAGTATACTTCCGGAAAAGAGTGCTACCCCGCAATACTTACCACAGGGGATATTGTTAAAAAATCAATGTCGCCCGATTTTGATCCGGAAGCAAGCGCCTTCCTTATGGCAACGGCTTCAGGCCCTTGCAGATTCGGCCAGTACAATAAATTTCAACGCATGGTACTGGACGATCTAGGTCTTATGAATGTTCCTTTATATACACTGGATCAGGGAGAAAATTATGAGGAAGATACAAAAGGGCTGGGAACAGGATTCAGAAAACTTGCATGGAATGGTATTGTTTTTACCGATCTCATGCAGAAATTGCAAAGGGAAATAAGACCTTATGAGATAAATAAGGGAGAAACTGACGCCTTATATGAGAAGTACCTTAGAAAAGCAGAATCGGCCCTGGACAAAGGCATGAATCTGCTTGATATTGCAAGAGAAGCAAGGCACGAATTTACCAATATAAAGGTAGACAGGAGTAAGCCGAGGCCGTTGATTGGCATTATTGGCGAAAATTATGTGCGGCTCAATGATTTTGCAAACAATTTTCTCATCAAAAATATAGAACGGCTAAATGGAGAGGCCTTTAATCCTCCATTCGCAGAATGGATTAACTATATTGCACATTGTCGCAGGGAATCATGTCTTAACGAAAAAAATTATAAGGGATATTTGGGGGAATTCATATCTGCGATTGTACAGAGATATGATGCATATAAACTCACAAACATCTTTAAAGGCAAAATAAGGCATTTCTATAAGGACGCAACAATCAAAGAGCTTATAAGGAGAGGGAAAAAATACATCGACGACTCCTATAAAGGAGACCCTGTGCTGAGTATGGGGAAAGCAGTTGAATATGCCGAAGAGGGATTCGATGGTATTGTAAATATTATTCCTTTCCATTGTATGCCGGGGACAATAGTAAACGGGATACTTGAGCGATTTCAAAGGGAGAATGCCGGTATTCCCTGCCTGAAATTATCCTTTGACGGTCAGGAGCAAACAAACGAAGAAACACGGCTGGAAGCCTTTATGCACCAGGCCTATCAAAGAATGGAGTGCCGGTTGAATCAAAAAAAACAAGAGATAAAAAAATATCCGCCTGCATCGAAAACCGTTTCTGAGTCGTATGCAAAGGCAGGATGAAAAAATGGAGCTAAATGGTAAATGGCATCAGTAAACTTTTTCCGGATGAGAACAAAAAAATAAATGAAAAATAAATGTTGGAAGTTTGGCAATAATATTAATACCGATGAAATCATCCCGGCCCGGTATTTGAATACGACAGACCCAAATGAATTGGCAAAGCATTGCATGGAAGATGCCGACCCTGATTTCATAAAAAAGATAAAACAAGGAGATGTTATTGTAGCGGGAGAGAATTTTGGTTGCGGGTCTTCACGTGAACATGCACCGATCGCTATCAAAGCAGCAGGCATTTCCTGCGTCATCGCAAAATCATTCGCCAGAATATTTTTCAGAAATGCTATAAACATTGGTCTGCTTATTTTCGAGTGTCCTGAAGCTGCGGATAACATCAAAGAAGGAGATGAAATAGAGGTGGATTTGACAAAGAGCGAAATTTTTGACCATACCTTGAACAGGCGTTTTACCTTTGAACCATTTCCACACGAAATGCAGGAAATTATTCAATCGGGCGGGTTGATGAATTTTGTGAAAAATAAAATAGGGCAATAACACAAACAATCCTTAGCGCAGCCTTTAGCTGCAACCAAATTCGGAATACGAATATCAAAATACGAAGCAAATTCAAATGACAAAAAACCCAATACTCCAAACTTTACGTAAACTTCATTCCCGGCGAATTCAGGTTTTGCAACCCGCAGCAAGTATTTATAACTACCTCGGCGTTTTTATTTCAGAAAAAAACAACCCTGGCAGGGTTCCAAACCCTGTCAGGGTTAACAGCTAATCTCTTATAATCAATGCAGACATTGCAACTTACAAATAGCGTTTATTGGACAGGCGTCTTACATGCCACCCTCAGGACTTTCGACGTTGTTTTTGAAACCCGGTTTGGCAGCACGTATAATTCCTATCTTATCATGGCGGATAAACCAACAATCATTGATGGCGTTCATGAAAAATTTACCCCTGAATATCTCAATAAACTGCAATCGTTAATACCACTTAAAGACATTTGCTATATTGTGGTAAATCACACGGAAATGGACCATACCGGATCGCTAGGACAGCTATTAAAACTAGCTAAAAATGCCCAGGTCTTATCAACAAAGACCGCCTCAATGTTTCTGAAAAACATTCTTAACTCTGAGTTTAACGGAAAAACGGTTGAGGACGGCGAATGCATTTCTCTGGGAAACAGACAATTACAGTTTATTCATGCCCCATTCTGGCATTGGCCGGATACCATGTTTACTTATTTGCATGACGATGCGATACTGTTTCCCTGTGATGGATTTGCCACCCATTTTTGCGATGAAAGGCTTTTTGATGACAGGGTGGATGAATTTTTTGAAGATTTCAGATATTATTTTGAGCACATAATGGGTCCCTTCAGAAAAAAAATACTTGAAGCGTTAGACAAAACAAATCAACTCGACATAAAAATGATTGCTCCCAGCCACGGCCCTATATTAAGAACAGACCCGCAAAAATACATAAAGGCATATAAAGAGTGGAGCACGCCACTCCCCCCCCGAAGCAAAAAACTCATCGTAATTTTATATGTATCTGTCTATGGGAATACAAAAAAAATGGCGGAGGCGATAGCAAAAGGCGCTTGTACGGTAAGCAGTGAAGCAAAGCTGTTGGATGTTGCCGCTATTTCTCCGGAACATGCACGGTTCGAAATAGAATCTGCCGATGGGTTGCTGTTTGGTTCGCCAACAATGAATGGAGATGCGGTAAAACACATGTGGGATATGATGAATATTTTATTTAGTCTTAACATTAAAGGCAGGAAATGTGCAACATTTGGCACGTATGGATGGAGCGGAGAAGCAGTTAAACTAATGGAAGACCGTTTAAGAGGCCTAAAGTTAAATGTTGTGCAACCTTCCCTAAAAGCTAATTTTATCCCTACAGAAGAAATTTTGAAAAAGTGTTCAATCTTCGGATATGATTTTGCCAAATCACTTACCAGCCCCTGAATCAGAGAGCCCCCTATCATAGCGTTTCACTTGTTGTCAATAAAATATACTTAACGTACTCACAAACGTGCTTTATTTAAAAACGTGAACCCCCGAAATCGTCATTAAAATACAGCACACCGTTTTTGCATCTTTGATCTCCCCCCTTTTTATCATTTCAGACGCTTCTTTTACTTTAATCGCAACAATCCCTTTGATTGATTCATCTGCCTGATGATTCGTTTTCGTTTTGATCAGGTTTGTTGCCTTATAAAGATGCATGGTTTCATTCAAAATACCGGGAGACGGATAAATGACCGACAAAGGGGTAAGAATGCCTGCTTTATACCCTGTTTCTTCTTCCAGTTCCCGGTTTGCACATTCAAAAAAAGTCTCGCCTTCATCAAGGGTACCGGCTGGTATTTCATATATCGTTTCGTTTACCGCATACCGGTATTGTTTAATTAACAGAATCTCATCGTTTGCAATAAAAGGAATGATGGCGGCAGAGCCGGGATGGTCAACTACCTCCCGCATCACCTTTCTTCCGTCATCAAGAGCAACTTCATCCTTCCTTACACTTATTCTTATTCCGGAGTAAACTATCACTATAGCACCTTTTATAAAACATGTTAAATTTCGTTTTTGTCCTGTCCAAAGCCAGAGCATTCCCGATTTTTTGTAACCGTTCATGGGATCGGTACAAAATAACCCCGAGGTTGTTTCCCTCGTCTCTCGCCTCTCGTGATTCAGTCCTCAGTTTTCAATCCCAATCCCAATCCCCAATCTGCAATTTGCCGATTGCCGACTGTAGTTTAAAATCTCTGATTTACTACAAATGTTACCCGCCGATACTCTGCATCAATTTTACGAGAGGCAGAAACATGGCGATTACAATAAACCCAACCGAACCACCCAAAAACACAATCATAATCGGTTCTATCAGGCTTACAAGCCCTTCAACAGCCCTGTCCACTTCATCGTCATAGTTGTCGGCAACCTTTGTAAGCATTTTTTCCAGCTCGCCAGTTTCCTCTCCTACCTCAACCATATTGACGACTATTTCATTGCAAATCTTTGATTCACGCAGCGGTTTTGCGATAGTTTCTCCGCTGCGGATACTATCATGAATATTTTGTATCGCCTGGGCAACAGCGGCATTTCCGGTGGTATCTTTCGAATTTATGAGCGAATCTAAAATAGGCACACCGCTTGATGTTAACGTCGCAAGGGTACGGGTAAACCGGGATACGGTAGATTTATTTATTATTGCCCCAAAAACCGGTATCTTAAATTTTGCCCGGTCAATGAGCAGCCTCACCTTCTTAATCATTCTTACGAGTTTGTAAAAAATAAAAGTTCCAACGGGCACGGCAGGCAAATACATCCAATTTGTCTTAAGAGCAGTGCTGAACTGAATCAGCATCCTGGTTGGGGCAGGCAGGTCTAATCCCAGTTCATCGAATATTTTCGCAAAATTGGGTACGACAAAGATCATAAGGCCTATAAGGATTGCCGCAGCAACCACGACCACCACAGAAGGATAAATCATAGCGGTTATTATTTTTCGGATAAGCCGTTCCATCTTTTCCCTGAAATCAGCCAGTCTCCTCAAAATGATATCCAATGAACCACTTATTTCACCAGCTTTGACAATATTTACGTATAGCTTGTCGAATACCCGCGGATGTCTTGCAAGCGCTCCCGAAAATGTGCTTCCGCCTTCAATATTTTCAATGACCTTCAGCACCGTTTTTTTCAGCATGCCTTTTTTAAGCTGTGCGGCAAGTATCTGCAAACTCCTGATTATGGGCAAACCCGCATCCTGTAATGTGGATAACTGACGCGTAAACAGCGTCAAATGCTTAGACTTTACTCCTCCAATAGATATATTTATCTCGCCAAATTTTTTCTTCTGCGTTTTCGCGGCATGTTGTTCCGCCGATTTTCCACGTACAGTTAATTCTTTTATGCCGGTAGGGAAATAGCCTAATCCGCGGATTTTAGAAATCGCCTCCTCCGATGATGCCGCTTCTATCCTCTCCTTTATCTTCTTTCCTGTACTGTTTACCGCATAATATTGAAAAATGGACATTACATAATCTCTCAATTTAATTTAAAGAAACAACCCCCCTAAGCGGGTGCATTCCTGATTTTTTGCGACTTCCGCCATGTTTTAATAAAACGTTACCGTAGTGTTAACCCTGACAGGGTTTGTAACCCTGTCAGGGTTGTTTCGTCCTGACCCCATGAAATGAATGTCGGAGGATAAGAAAACTTCATAATTCGAAATTCCTTGTTCGATATTCGTTTTTCATTAGCGTCTATTTGCGTGTATTCACGGTTAATAAAGGAACCGCCAATGACGCTAATAAACGCGAATATGTAAATTTCATTACACGGTTAAATTAATCCGTAATGTTAACTTAGCGCTTATGTGGAAATGGTTTCACGTACAACCTCTTCAACCGTTGTTTGCCCCTCAAAAATTGCTTTTAGTCCGTTTTCGCGCAATGTATTCATGCCGTTTTTTCTTGCAACATTCCTTATTACATTTGTACTTGCCTGTTCGGTAATTAAACCCCGTATTTCTTCATTGACAGGCATTATTTCATATATACCCATACGTCCCCTGTATCCGATTTTTCTGCAATCACTACACCCTCTCCCCCGGAAAAATCTTTTTCCCTCCGCTATGGCTTTTGTGAGATTCAACTCATTTAACAATTCATCGGAAGGCTCATATTCTTCTTTGCATGATGCACATATTTTCCTTACCAACCGCTGGCTGATGACACATTCCAGTGTTGAAGCAATCAAATAAGGTTTAACACCGATATCAATTAAACGCGTTATCGTAAGCGGGGCGTCGTTTGTGTGTAACGTACTAAAAACCAAATGACCCGTCAATGAAGCCTGTATGGCAATCCTGGCCGTTTCCTCATCCCTGATTTCACCAACAAGTATAATATCAGGATCCTGGCGCAAAATAGACCGCAGGCAACTTGCAAAGTCAACGCCTATCGACGGGTTTACCTGCACCTGAATAAGCCCGTCAACATCATATTCTACAGGATCTTCAGTGGTTATTATCTTAGTGGTTATTTCGTTCAAATAGTTTAATGCGGCGTACAATGTAGTCGTCTTGCCAGACCCCGTAGGGCCTGTAACGAGAATTATACCATTCGGGATATTCAGCAATTGATAGATATTTTTTAATTCTTCAGACCTGAACCCCAGCTTGTCCAAACTAAGTGATACCGCCGACTTATCGAGCAGTCGCATCACAATGCTTTCCCCGAATTTTGTCGGAAGCGTAGAAACACGCAAATCTATTGACGCGCCGCCAACATTCAGTTTTATCCTTCCATCCTGCGGCAGTCTTCTTTCCGAGATATCCATTCCCGCCATTACCTTTATCCTGGAATTAATAGGAATGCCAAGCTCTCTGGGTGGGGACACCCTTTCATACAATACGCCGTCTATCCGGTACCGTACCCGAAAGCTATCCTCAAAAGCCTCATAATGAATATCGCTTGCTTTATCCAGAACCGCATATAAAAACATAAGGCCTACCCATTTCTTCACCGGGGCGGTAGACGCCATTTTCTTTAGTTCTTCAATATCTATGTAATTCCCTGAAACAGATTGCGCATATGACTTATCCTCCTTAAACTCCAGTAGCAACTGCTCCACAGACTCATGTTTTTTGGGATAATATTTTTCCAGGGCGCGGGCTACGGAATCTTTGTGGCAAAGTACCGGTTTCACGTTGAGTTTCAGCACCAATCGTAAGTCATCCAATGTTTCAATTGCAAGGGCGTTCGCCTGGGCAATCGTAATAACCTGTTTCTCCTGTTCATAACTTATAGGGATAATTCTATACAATTGCGCAATGGCAGCGGGCACTAAATTAATCACATCTCCCGGCACTTCTCTATCTTCTATATTTACAATTTCCACTCCCAGGTATTCGCTCAACACCTGCATTATTTGCGGATCCGTCACATAGTTCATGCTAATAAGAATATCTCCCAGCAACCCCCCATTCTGCTTTTGCACTGCAAGGGCTTCCTGGATTTGATCTTCTGTGGCAAACCCATTTTCTTTCAGCAATTGCCCAAAGAGTCTTCTTTGTGCGTCGCTTTTTGCATCCGGTTTTGATTTACTTTTTGCCTGCATCGTTTTCACTCTTCCGTTCCGGTCACCCTGAATATCTCTTCCAGGGTGGTCCTGCCTTCTTTTGCCTTCCTGATGCCGTCCTCTTTCAGCGTGGTCATTCCCGCTGTTTTTGCCGCTTTTCTCATTTCATCGGTAGAAGCTGCGTTGTACGCCATATCGCGCATGGTCTCATTCATCTCCAAAAGTTCGTATATGCCGATCCTGCCTTTAAAACCAATATTATTGCACTTCTTGCACCCTTTTCCCTTATAGAAATAATATTCCGTAAACATGCCTGGATCGAAACCCATTTGCGTGATTTGTTCCGGCGTATAATGCGTCTGTTCCCTGCAATCGTGGCATATCGCCCTCACCAGCCGTTGCGCCATGATTCCCTGCAAAGAGGTCGAAACAAGAAACGGTTTAATGTTCATATCAATGAGCCTGGTAATGGCGGAGGGTGCATCGTTCGTATGAAGGGTGCTGAGGACAAGGTGTCCTGTCAGGGCGGAAGCAATTGCAATATCCGCAGTTTCTGTATCACGGATTTCCCCGACAAGTATAACATTTGGGTCCTGACGGAGCATAGTCCTTAAAATCTTTGGGAAAGTAAAACCGATTTTATCATGCACCTCGCTTTGATTAACGCCTTTTATTGTGTATTCAACGGGATCTTCCGCCGTAACAATTTTTACGCCCGTCTGGTTGAGTTCATTAATAATTGCGTAGAGCGTTGTCGTTTTCCCGCTGCCGGTAGGGCCTGTAATGAGAAATATACCGTTTGGCATTTTAATAATCGATTGAAAACGCTGAAAATCACTTGTGCAAAGTCCAAGATTTTTAATACACATCAGCGTTTGTGATTTTTCCAGTAAACGCATAACAATGCTTTCACCGTAAATGGAAGGTAGGCATGATACACGTATATCCATATCCTTCCCTGAAAGATAAAGGCTTATCCTTCCGTCCTGCGGCCTCCTTTTTTCAGAAATATCCATATCGGTAAGTATTTTTATGCGGGAAATAATTGAATCCTGAAGATTTTTTGGTAAGACTTCCGCCTCCTGGCATACGCCATCAATGCGATAACGGATGCGCAGCTTGCTTAAAAGCGGCTCAACATGGATATCGCTCGCACGTGCAACAATGGCTTTATTTATAATAAGCGAAACTAATTGTATAACAGGGCTGTCGTCTTCTGCGGATTTGGCTTCACTCCGATATGCCCCGCCAGATTCACTCTCCGTTTGAACTATGGTGACATCGCCCATCCTTATTTCTTTCAGCAACGAACCTACCATTTCAGTTGATTCATTATGACAGTTTTTGCGAAAGGCATATGCAATCTGTTCAGCGGTGGCAAGAATAAATTTAATATCCGAACCCAATATAAACCGTAAATTATCCATAAATCCAAGGTCGGGAGGCCGACTCGTTGCTATGGTTATCACGCCGCTTTTTTTTGATATGGGTAAAATACCGTTTTTTTAATAATGTGCGTGGGCAGTAAATTAATTATTTCGTCAGGTATCTCCAGGTTCGCAAGATCAAGCACCGGCAAATCATAATGCCATGATAAACATTTAATTATCTCCTTATGGGTGGTATAGCCAAGCTCCACCAGTGCATCTTCCAGCCCAATTAGTTTTTTAGACTGTATTTCTTTCGCCTTTTTTAACTGGTCTTTATCTATTATCTTGTTGAGTAAGACCTGCTCTATTAAATGGGTAGAATTCTTCATGACAAATATGACTTGAATTTATTTACTGATATATATTAACATAGCGCAGCAATGCCGCATCAGATAAGATTTCAAACACAAAGCACACTGGGCAGGTAAATAAAAACCTTACAAAAAAGGCATTCTTCCGTGGCAATTCCATAAGTCTCACTATAAAAAAACTTACAACCGAATGCAACATATATACCCGCAAATGCCATATCTAAAACAAACTATCGAAAACATAGAAACCGTTCTAATTGACCCGCAGGGGCACATTAAGGCCAGGTTTGATACTCTTGCTATACCAAGGGGAAGTTTGGGAAGGCTGGAAGAACTGGCAACCATATATTATTCAATAAAAGGAAGCCTCTCTTGCGGAATAAGGCATAAAAAGATATTTACACTTGCAGGGGATCATGGTGTTATTGCGGAAGGGGTAAGCGCATTCCCTCAGCAAGTTACCCGCGAAATGGTACAAAATTTTATTCGTGAAGGGGCAGCTATCAACGTCCTGGCAAGGCAAACCGGTGCAAAGGTAATTGTGGTGGATTGCGGCGTCGCCTCAAACATTCCTCCTTCTCCGGGTCTCAAGATAAAAAAATGGAAACACGGCACAAATAATATGGCGTTGGGGCCGGCAATGTCCAGGGAAGACGCTGTTAAATCCATTGAAATGGGCATAGAACTCATCGAAGAAGAACTTCAGGACGGATTGGACATTATTGGACTGGGCGACATGGGGATTGCCAACACGACTCCCAGCAGCGCCATCTTTTCCGTTTTAGGGAATGTTGATGTTTCCGTGGCAACCGGACGCGGAACCGGACTAAATGATCAAGCGGTACAGAAAAAAATCGCTGTCATAGAGAAAGCAATCGCCATTAACCGTCCCGACCCGAATGACCCGATTGATGTCCTGGCAAAAGTGGGAGGCTACGAAATAGGCGGCATTGTCGGTTTGTGTCTTGGCGCTGCCCGCCATCGCATCCCCATCGTTCTCGACGGTTTTATTTCCACAGCAGGTGCAATAATTGCCAGTGCCTTAGAACCAAAGGCAGGCAATTATTTTATCGCATCCCATGTCTCCGGGGAACAAGGCCACAAACACATGTTAAAGTTTTTGGGAAAAGAACCATTATTGAATTTAAATATGCGCCTGGGAGAAGGAACAGGTGCAGCACTGGGAATCAATCTGATAGAAGCCGGCGTAAAATTATTAAATGAAATGGCAACCTTTCAGGATGCCAGTGTATCAGACCCTTATTCCTGATTGATGTTTGTTTTGCGATGATTTTCTAAAGGATTTTATAGTAATCATTTACTATGAAACATCCATGATCAGTTGCTCACAAAAGGGAATGAAAATAAACAATCCACAGATTAGTAAAAGATTAAAGAAGTAGGGTGGCGTATTCGGGGCATTCCCGATTTTTTGTGACTCATCTAATTCCCCTCTTGGGAAGGGTTAGGGGTGGATAAAAATGAATGCCGTTGGATTTTTGCATTTTAAAAACCCAACCTAATTTAAAGTGCGTACAATATAGGCTTCCATTACTTAGCTGGTGTTTTATGCGATTAAAAATATCCCTACTATCGGACAAAGAGATTATTTTACCAAAGGAGTTTAACGCTATAACCCAGGCATTGATCTACCGGCTTATCGACAGGGTACCTGCTCAATGGCTGCATGAAGGTGGTTTTAAGGTGGAAAACCGTTCCTTTAAGCTATTCACCTTTTCCTCCATTATTGAAAAAGGCAGGTATCAATCATCAAAGGAATTATTCATCTTTCCCCACATGGTTAGCTTTTACGTATCTTCCCCTGTCTTTTGGATTCTGGAACAGGTTGCAAAGAATACCGTTTTCAGTGAAAAGTTACTGTTTGGCAAGAATCTAATGAACATCTCATCGGTGGAGGTTATCAAGGATGAAGATATTAAGACAAATAAGATACGGGTCAATGCGCTAACACCCATAGAAACACATTCAACCTTATTAAAGGGGGATGGTACGAAAAAAACGTATTATTACTCTCCGACGGAATCTGAGTACAGCACATTAATAAATGAAAATCTCAGGAAAAAATGGTGTGCGTATCATAGAAAAGAATGTCCCTATAGCATTAAGACCGAACCTGTTCAAATGAAATATTGCAGGGAAAGGATAAGGTCTTTTAAGGATACCGTTATAAAGGGATGGACCGGCCATTTCTGGCTGGAAGGCGAGCCTGAGTTTCTGCAGTTTGCACTGGCGGCAGGATTGGGATCGAGGAACAGCGGAGGGTTTGGGTTTATTGAAAAGGTGAGGGAAAGAAAGGATATTTAAAGAATGCTGAAAGAAATTGTTGAGTTTTCAAAACAATTAGAGGATGCAGGAATTTATGCACTGGTGAATGAAGTAGAGAGGAAACTTGATAAACCTGTTATGGTTATACCGGTTAACGAGGATATGGCGACTATAAAACCTGATGATGCATATTTTGTTTTTAAAGATATTATTGAGAAAGATGCGGTTGAAAATGGGATTACTATAATAAAACAGTATGTTACCTTAGATGGAAAAAAGGGAAACGACATTTCATGGGAAATCAAAAATACTGGCGAACATCTATTAACCTTGAAGAAACTTTCTGATGCAAATATAGAATGGCAAGAGATTCTAAAATCGTTATCTCTTTACACAAAAAAACCTTCTGATGATCCTAAAGGTAATAAAAGTATAGGAAGCAACAAAGGCACAAATTCGTACAACCTGCTTATTTTTGAAGGCAAGTTTGATAGCGGCACATTAAGTACCGGGAGGTTTAAAGGTGATATTTTTAATTGCAAAGAAGGTTTTGCACAAAAACTTACAAATACATACAGAAAATCAAACATTCTGAAAGGTCTGCCGGAAGATTTAGATGACGAGTTGAAGGATAATTATATAAAGTTATTTGATTCTATTGGGTCGGACATCAACGTTACAAAGATATGGAATAAAATAGAAAATTTAAAAAATATTTTATCTGTTTTTGATGAAAAAAAGAATGAGTGGAAATTTCCAGGTAATTCAATGTTTGTAGTATTTAAGTTTCAGGAAAGCTTTTATGTAAATTATAAAAAATGGTATGAAAGGTATCTTTCAAAAAAATATTTGCAGAAGATAAACCGGAAAGATATTCAAAAGGGAAATGTTCTATTTGTAACAGAGAACATGTAAGTATATATATACCAAATGCATTTCATAATCTTGACTCAGGAAAACCTTTCTTAAGACACTGTAATAGATATATTGATTACAACATTGAGGTATGTGAAACATGTTCGCTTGATATTTATAAATTTCAGGAATATTTCCTGAATAAGCTAAGCATTACTTTATTCCCCTTATTTATTGATACAAAAGAAAGAGCCGCGATTGTTAATCTTTTTAAAAACGAAGGCAGATTAGAGAAAAAAGGATTCAAAGAGATTATTCAGGAAGTATATAGAACCAGTTCAAATGAAGAACTGGACTTTTACTTGATTATATACAATCGTGGTGAGAACATACTCGCTTTTGACTATATTACCGGTTTTAAATTTAAGATGTACGGAGAAAACCTGTTCACCATTGAAGGTTTAATAAATAGATATTTTTTTACCTATCAGCTTGAAAAAAGTTACTTCGTAAAAGATGTGGATACAGGTTCACCCCATATGAATATCATAATACACAAATACAGACAGCCGCTTTTTGACTATTTTTATAGAGCAAAATATGCGGGGTTATCACAAAAGATTTTGGCTGATATCTATTTTGATTCTTTGAAAGCTAGACTTAAAGAGTTTTTTGATAAGAAAAAAGATAATACAAAAACCTATTATAGCCTTAAAGAAATGAGCGATGTTTATCTTGACTTAGACAATATCTTTAGCAAAAGGGAGACAAAAATGGAAACTGTAGAAAGGATTAAAAGGGAAGGAAAGATTACGGATAAAGAGAGTTTCGCTTATTATGCAGGACAAATTGCCTACTATCTTTTAAACCAGTCAAAATCCTCCGAGAAAACACATACCATGATCGAACCTTTCATAAATATGCAAAATTTTGCATTGCTTGCGGAAAGAATTGAGAGTTTATTTAAAGCATACAAACATGCTATTCCGCTTAATGTTAAAAAATTCAATGAAACGTTTTCTGAAATGTGGGGGTTTCTTTATGATAACAAAGAAGAGAAATTCACTAGGGATTTAAAAACACTTTTTTATGCCGGTTATTTCAATAGTAACGAAAATATTTTCTATGCCAAATCAAAGGAGGATAAAAAATGAGCGAGATAAAAGAAGAAACAAAGGTAAAAAAACAAGATAACGGCGAATTCAAGAATAGATGTTATGGAATTGTCCTGATAAAAAGTGAAAACAGCAACTTCAATGCGGATTTTACGGGCAATCCAAGGAGACTGCCTGATGAGAACGGGACTATCTACGCAACCGATAAGGCTCTGAAATATGCCATGAGAAAATACTGGGTAGATAACAAAGAGAATGTCTTTGTGTGGAAAACCTTTAAAGAAGATAACGGAAAGTATCTGCCAAATACCCTTGAAGAAAGATACAACAACATGAAAGCTAAACTAAATAAAAACACTCCCTTGGAAGTTTTTTCTGAATGTATCGATACAAAACTATTTGGAATAACTTTCGCTATGAAATCTGGTGTGGAAGAAGATAATAAGAACATATCTCTAACGGGACCGGTTCAGATAAGTTATGGCGTAAATAAGTACGAAGAAAACATTATCTTCGCAAACGACATACTCTCTCCATACGCGACAGATTCAGGAGACAAAAGCTCAACAATAGGCAACGAAAACAAAGCAAAGGAAGTTTGCTATGTGTATGATTTTGTTATAAACCCACAAAATATACTTAACCACTATGAAGATAATTCAGAAGTGCAAGAAAAGATGAAGATTAATACCACAGATATAGACAAGCTAAAAGAAGCCTTGAAGAATGCTGTGACAAACCTGAATACCGCATCAAAAATAGGGTCTGAAAACATCCTTACTCTGTTTATAAAAATGCTTGAAGACTCAAAGAAACAGATACCAACCTTAAAAAACTTTGTTAAGATATCAAAGGAAAAGGGTAAAACATCCGTTGATTTGTCTACAATTGCTGCAACCCTTGGAAAATACCGCGATGATATTGAAAATGTTGAATTGGTTTACGATAACGATATGATAACTGTTGAAGGCCGTGACAAAATTATTAAAAAGGATCAATCCAATAATACGCATTAATTTTATTTCAGCTTTATATTGGAGGTGAACTTTATGGCTATTACGGCAATACAGGGAGTTTGTCATGATGGGAAAATAGAACCATTGGAAAGAATTCCTTACAAAACAGACAAGAAGGTAATTATTATCTTTCTTGATGACGAAGAAGACAGGCTATGGGAAGATACTGTTGCCGGGGATTTTATGAAAGGATATTCCGAAAAGGATGCCGCATATGACAAACTATAATTTTGGCGAGATATTACTACTGAAATTTCCTTATAGCGATGGAAAAGGAGATGCGAAAAGACCAGTAGTTGTCTTAGCACAGACAGATTTAGAAGATATTGTGACCGCAAAAGTGACCAGTATGGAACAAAGAGGCGAATATGATATAGCAATAGATGCTTGGAAGGATGTGGGCTTGTTATACCCATCCGTTGTTAGAATAGATAAATTGGCAACCCTTTCAAAACAGAGAGTGGAAAAGAGATTTGGAACGCTGGTGGGCTCATATAAACCCGAAATAATATCCAGGATAAAACAATTATTTAAAATAGAGAAATAAAACGAATACCGGAGAAAATCAATGAATGTATTTTCTTTTGAACTTGCGGGTGATATGGCTTTCTTCAAGAAAAACGATGCCAATGATATGGTGTATATAAGCTATAATTTTCTGCACAAACCGGCTGTGTTAGGCATTATCGGCGCTATCCTCGGAATACCCGGTTATTCTGAATCTAAGGCAAAGCAACATCCTGACTTTTATACAAATTTAAAGGATATGAAAATTGCAATACTTCCCCATTATGAGAAACCCTTGAAAAAAGTTATTACGGGTTTTAATAATGCCTCTTGCCTTGCATCCAAAAGCTCTGGCGGCCAGGGACAAACATGGCAGATAAGAGAACAAATCCTCATAGGAGAACAAGAAATCAGATATACGGTATTTGTTCTTGATAATAACGCAATTCAGGATGGCCTGATTAGTAAGCTAAAGAAACTTTTAATAAACAGAGAATCCGAATACCCTCTTTATTTCGGGAAAAATGAGTTTTTTGCTTATCATGAGAATTATCAGGAATATGAAGCAGCACCATTGTCTGCTTCCGAAGCATCTGTATGCGGGTTAGTTAAAGCGGGAGATAAGAACACAAATATTTTACGTGAATTCTCTTTTGAGGATTTCGACCCCTTTGAAAAAAAATTAAATGAAGGTTACACAATATATGAACATCTGCCATACGATTTTGATGCGAGAGGTTTTTATAAAAAGGATGTGTTCGTTCTGACTCAGCGGGAAATTATCATAAAAGATAAAACAGGTTTTTATACGCTTGTAAATAAAAACGAAGGAGAACCGTTCAATGTCCAGTTTATTTAATGTAGTTTTAAAAGATATTAAAGCATTTGCCCATTCAAAAACAGATAGCGTAAAGGAGCCTTTTCATACACATTGTGACAAAACATTATTTTATTTTGACAACATAATACAAACGTATGAAATTGAGGACATCTTCCACCGGTTAATAACAGATATAGATGTGGACAATAGTGTTGACAATGAAAAGCTATTAAAGATCATGCGGGAATTTGTGTTTTTTCATGATATAGGCAAATTAACTCCTGAATTTCAGGCAAAGCTGGATGGAGAAAAGAATAAAACGACACATAGTGATAAGAGTTTTTTTGTACTGGTGTATGCTGTTCTGAAATTGAAAAAAACTGATACGGTCAACAACAAAGAGTTCATGATTCTTTTTTTACTGCTTTATTCAGTATACAAACATCATGGCAGATTAAATGACATACTTAATGATATACAAAACTTTTCATGCAGAGCTGATGTAAAAGTTTTGATTGATATACTTCAACAGCTTAATGAAATACCTGACAATAATATTCTTGAAGCAGTGTCTGCGGGAGGATTCTGGAAAAAATGGAACGATCGGGGCATGAGAGAGCTTGTAAGAAAACTGTCGAAAGAATCCATGTCATTCTTCATTCTTGTAAAAATGTTTCACTCCTGTCTCATTTCGTCTGACTATTTTGCCACAATGGAGTTCAAGACAGGGCAAAAATTCAATCACGATATTCTACGCAATGAAATTAAAGAGGAGGTTTTTAACAATTTCCATAAAGTTGATGAGTTTGAAATTAATCAAAAAAAAGAAATAAATTTTAATGTAAATATTAGTAAAGATAGAAACTCCCTCAGGAATGTTAATATTGAGGATATTAAATGGTCAGATAATCAAAAAAGGAAAGAAGCCCTTAACAAGATTCGTTCAATTTTAAATGTTGTTACAGAAAACAATCTTGAGAATATCCTGGATGAACAATCTGATATCAGAACATTCTTTCTTAATATACCTACGGGTGGTGGTAAAACAAATATTTCACTTCGTTTAGCACTAAAGATTATGGAGAAAAGAGAGATTAAAAAACTCTTTTATGTCTTTCCTTTTATTAATTTGATTGAGCAGAGTTACGAAGTACTTGGAAAATTTATAGGTTTAAGAAATATGGCACGGCTGGATTCGCGGTTCATAGATTCGTCTGACAATGAAGACAATTATGAGGATGATACCTCTGTATTTGCAAATTATGTTGATAATTTGTTTTTCAACAAACCTGTCCTTTTCCTAAGTCATGTGAAATTCTTTGACCTTTTCTTTAGAAACGACAAAAACTCCAATTATAACTTTTACCAAATAGCTAACAGTGTCGTTATAATAGATGAAATTCAGGCTTATAAAGATACAGTTTGGACGGAAGTTGCTTATATGTTTGATGTAATAGGCCGATTTCTCAATACCCATTTCATTGTAATGAGCGCAACACTACCAAGGTTGGATATTCTCACAAATTCAACATTTCATCAAATCATACCTGAAGATACATCCAGCAAAGTATTCAAACATGAAGTATTTAACAGGACAAGAATAACACCTGATAAAAAACTAAAAATTAACGAATCAAATGACAAAAACAGATTCGACAAATTGGTAAACCGGATTAAAAAACTTAATAAAGAAAACAAGATTCTTATCGTTCTAAATACGGTAAAAGATTCTTTTGATATATACATAAAAATTCAAAAGGAAAAAACAATCTCTGAAGAATTTGAGGTGTACCTTCTTAATTCAACAATTATAGAAGCAAGGAAAAAAGACATACTTATAGCCTGTAAAGATGCAAACAGGAAGATTGTACTTGTATCGACTCAGTCTGTTGAGGCTGGTGTTGATATTGATTTTGATGTGGGGTTTAGAGCTTATGCGCCTTTTGACAGCATCGTTCAGGTAGCAGGCAGGATAAACAGGAATAGCGGCAAAGAGTGTTGTGAAATGTTTGTATTCGAAGACGACGCAAGTGAAAAAGTTTATGGAAAAGATTTAAAATCAAGAGAAACAAATAAAGAAGCGTTCTTTAGTAAAAAAACCATTGACGAAAATAGTGAATTACAAGAATTCTACAAAAGAGTTATAAATGGAATAGATCAAAAGAACAAGATGTCCTTTGTTGACAGTTCTCAAACAAACATATCAGACATAAGAAATCTATTTTTAAAACAGGTAGACCGAAATGTACATCTGATTGATGGCGATACGATTTCCATTTATATTCCTTATAATGAGAAAGGTGAAACATTATGGATCGAATACATGTCGCTTTTTGATGGAGAAAAATCCTTAGAGAATGCAATTAGAATCAAGGAATTTAAAAAGAAATTGATACCTTATTCAATAAATGTTTTCAACTGTTATACGAAACATGGAAAACTTAGAAAAATAATCGATGAAGAGATAAGGCACGGATTTTACTATTGTGAAAACTGGCATCAATTTTATAGCATAGAAAAAGGACTTGATCAGGAGGGATTTAAAAAGACTGTCGGAGAAAGAGAGGCTATTTTTGTCTGACCAGCTAAAAGTAACAGGGTCAATATTGCAGGCATATGTTGTTTGCCAAAGACAGGCGTGGTTGATGTCCAGGAATATATCGGGTAATCAGTATAATGAATTTATTGCTATCGGTCGCCTGCTTTCAGAAGAAACATACAAAAGGGATAAAAAGGAAATACTGATAGACGGTAGTAAAATTGACGTTATCAGACAGAAAGATGGCATTATTACCTTAATTGAAACGAAAAAGAGTTCCAGGATGATTGAGGCTTCCCAAATGCAATTGCTCTTTTATCTTTATAATGTTTCAAGAAAAGATCGAACCATCAAAGGGGAGATCCGGATACCAAAAGAAAAAAAGGTAGTGCCAGTAGAATTAACAGATGAACGCATAATAGAGGTCGAAAATTTAATCGCAAAAATCAAATATCTGATTCAACAAGAATCTGCCCCGGAAAAAGTTTGGGTAAAGTTTTGCAAGACGTGCTCATATCTTGAATTTTGCTGGTCGTAAACAATCATGAAAGAAACTGTATATATATTTTCAAACGGACGCCTTAAACGGAAAGACAATACCCTTTTCTTTGAAACCGAAGATGGAAATAAGAAATTTATTCCCGTTGAGAACACAAAGGAAATCTTTATGTTCGGAGAGACGGATCTGAACTCGAAGGTGCTTAACTTTCTATCCCAAAACGAAATCGTCCTCTCCTATTTTAATTACTACGGCTATTATGCCGGCAGTTTTTATCCCAGGGAGCATTACAATTCAGGCTTTATGATTCTAAGACAGGCAGACCATTATACCGACGAGACGAAAAGACAGTTTATTGCAAAGAAGTTCATTGAGGGCGCCGTAAAAAACTGCCTTAAGATTCTGAAGTATTATGAAAGACGGGGGAAAGACCTCACGCAGTACATAAACGGGATAGAAGATATTCTTTCAAAACTTGAAGAACAGGAAAGTATTGAAAAGGCAATGGCCATTGAAGGCCAGATAAAGCAATTATACTACAACGCCTTTAATTGTATTATTGACGATCCGGAGTTTTCCTTTGAAAGGCGTACAAAAAGGCCGCCCAGAGATTTTTTAAACACCCTGATAAGTTTCTCTAATTCAGTGATATATTCCTATGTGCTTTCCGAAATATACCAGACACACCTTGACCCGCGCATAGGGTTTCTCCACACAACCAACTTCAGGAGATTCACACTTAACCTGGATGTGGCAGAAATATTTAAGCCCGTTATAGGTGACAGGACAATTTTTGCCGTACTCAACAAAAAAATCATTACAGAAAACGATTTTGAAAAACAGTTGAACGGAATACTATTAAAAGACTCCGCAAGAAAACGATTTCTTCAATACATGGAAGAACGTCTGAAAGAAACGATTAAACATTCCGGGTTGAATAAACAGGTAAGTTATCGAAGACTCATGAGGCTGGAGCTTTACAAACTGGAAAAACATCTTATGGAAGAGGAAACATACAAACCCTTTGTTATGGATTGGTAATGTTTGTTATATTGTACTATGATGTCAACAGTAAGCATTGCGGAAAAATGGTGAAGGCTTGCCGTAAGTATCTTCAATGGGTTCAAAATTCGGTTTTTGAAGGTGAAATATCAGAAGCTGCATATGAAAAAATGATTTTAGAACTTAAAAAAATAATTAAAAGTGAAGATAACGATTCAATTATCGTTTATAAATTCAGACAAATGAAATACTATGATAGATGTGTTTATGGCATGGATAAAAAGGATGATATTCAATTTATTTAACATCTGTCGACCTTTGATACAGAAAAATCTATTAAAGATCGACAGAAAATGTATAACATTTTTAGAAATTTATGGCATTTTTCCTTTTAAAATTGTTTAAAAAGCGCTGCAGAACGTCTTATCTCGCTTAAATGGCTGGTTTTCATTCTACCTATGAGGAATTGAAACATATGCCTCCAGTAGGAGTAGGAGCGGCTGCGATAGCGTTTTCATTCTACCTATGAGGAATTGAAACTTTCCTGAACTGTAAGCAGTGAAACTTCGTACCGTGTTTTCATTCTACCTATGAGGAATTGAAACAAAATTGTTTAGAGCATATGTAAGAGATACGGCAATAAGTTTTCATTCTACCTATGAGGAATTGAAACATATTATTATATCTCCGGTCTGTATTGATTTTACTACGTTTTCATTCTACCTATGAGGAATTGAAACTCAAAACAATCTTGACAATAATCTTCCCCATCATGCGTTTTCATTCTACCTATGAGGAATTGAAACTTAGGCTTTTTCTCCTTTTTAAGATATTCTCTAACGTTTTCATTCTACCTATGAGGAATTGAAACCTAGT
Source organism: Candidatus Kuenenia sp. (assembly GCF_027493735.1). NCBI lineage: Bacteria > Pseudomonadati > Planctomycetota > Candidatus Brocadiia > Candidatus Brocadiales > Candidatus Brocadiaceae > Candidatus Kuenenia > Candidatus Kuenenia sp. The sequence continues at coordinate 42,222 of NZ_JAOSKF010000021.1, read as the reverse complement.
TTTGCAAAAACTTTTTGCTTTTCTAATAATTTGTTTTCATTCTACCTATGAGGAATTGAAACTGCTGTTGAAAAACCCCATGAAAAATGCGATTTTTTGGTTTTCATTCTACCTATGAGGAATTGAAACGGGTTTTCGGCATAGGCTTTTTTTGCCTTTAGTTTAAGTTTTCATTCTACCTATGAGGAATTGAAACAAAGCATCCGCATTGTATTCTTGCAAGGTTATATAGGTTTTCATTCTACCTATGAGGAATTGAAACCAAATATTTAGCTTTTCTTTCCTGCGTTTCTTTAAGGTTTTCATTCTACCTATGAGGAATTGAAACGTGCTTCAGTGCTACGCACTGCACTGCACTGCACTGGTTTTCATTCTACCTATGAGGAATTGAAACAAGAAACCGAACCATTTTTAAGACTTTTTAATGGCTTGCGTTTTCATTCTACCTATGAGGAATTGAAACAACATAATCTCCTTCTTGCGCAAATTTGACAAAACCGTTTTCATTCTACCTATGAGGAATTGAAACTGTAAATTTTTCGATCTTCTTTATGCGCAGCATACCGTTTTCATTCTACCTATGAGGAATTGAAACTAGACTATAATTATGAACAAACCAGAAAATATGTCCGTTTTCATTCTACCTATGAGGAATTGAAACCTGCTACCCTCGATGGTTTTCACCACTGAGTGAGTTGTTTTCATTCTACCTATGAGGAATTGAAACCTTTTCCATACTTCTCAAAAAGCATACCATTTTCATCTGTTTTCATTCTACCTATGAGGAATTGAAACTCTTGCAACTGAACCCAAACATAATCTCCTTCTTGGGTTTTCATTCTACCCTATGAGGAATTGAAACATATTAAAATAATAAAATAATAAAATAATTTAAAATGTTTTCATTCTACCTATGAGGAATTGAAACAAAAAATGGCATGCTTTGAACAAAGAAAAAGCAAACGTTTTCATTCTACCTATGAGGAATTGAAACTAAATATTACCGCTCAAAATCTCGCCAGAGTCTAAAAGTTTTCATTCTACCTATGAGGAATTGAAACTCGTACATCCTGTCTAATGCCGGCACCGGCACAGATAAGTTTTCATTCTACCTATGAGGAATTGAAACAACTTCCAACGGCAGCATTAACCCTTGCGTCTGTGTAGTTTTCATTCTACCTATGAGGAATTGAAACCCCGTAGAAGTACTTGTTCCGGTTACGCCAGAACCAAGTTTTCATTCTACCTATGAGGAATTGAAACCACCACAAGCACGCTTAAAATACGGTACGATTTCAATGTTTTCATTCTACCTATGAGGAATTGAAACCAAAGCGTGACTGGTAGCGGTACTACGGGATATTTATCGTTTTCATTCTACCTATGAGGAATTGAAACTTAACCCTTGCGTCTGTATAATATTTATTTGTACTGCCGTTTTCATTCTACCTATGAGGAATTGAAACTCGATTTTGCCGCTTCCATCTGCGATAGGGATACCAGTTTTCATTCTACCTATGAGGAATTGAAACGAGTGCAAGATCGAAGCAAAAAGTTTATTTAATTTGCGTTTTCATTCTACCTATGAGGAATTGAAACCCCTAAGTCCAAAGAATGGTTGTTTACTATCGGGGGTTTTCATTCTACCTATGAGGAATTGAAACACATAATAATTGGTCATTGCCATTCAAGTGCAATAAAGTTTTCATTCTACCTATGAGGAATTGAAACAATGCCTACAACAAAGTTAGGTGGAAAAACCATTCGTTTTCATTCTACCTATGAGGAATTGAAACTTTAATCTTTCTTTAGGAAAATCTTTTTTAGAATTGTTTTCATTCTACCTATGAGGAATTGAAACATATGTTTAATGTGGTTATTTGGGTGTCCAAAAAGAGTTTTCATTCTACCTATGAGGAATTGAAACAAAGACAATAAAGTCCCTGATGTAATGTTCCCTTGAGTTTTCATTCTACCTATGAGGAATTGAAACTAATTAATTCCACTAATAGTTTTAATTCCAATATCTAGTTTTCATTCTACCTATGAGGAATTGAAACAGGGAAGAAATCCGGTCTTGCAGCTCCATTCGGATTTGTTTTCATTCTACCTATGAGGAATTGAAACTCATAAAATTCCATATCAACCACGGCGTGAGAATTTGAAGGTTTTCATTCTACCTATGAGGAATTGAAACACAACCCGAAATCTATTATACTGGATTCTTTTGCCACAGTTTTCATTCTACCTATGAGGAATTGAAACTTGAAGTAATCTTCTACTTCTTTTTGAAATGCCGGTAGTTTTCATTCTACCTATGAGGAATTGAAACCCGCAAGCGTTGCTAATGCCTTTTCGCGGAATTGAGCGTTTTCATTCTACCTATGAGGAATTGAAACTTTTTCCTAAAAACCATTCTTGTGCGTGCAATGCCCGTTTTCATTCTACCTATGAGGAATTGAAACCCAGTCTTGCGGCTGTAAGCGTAATACCTACGCCAGGTTTTCATTCTACCTATGAGGAATTGAAACCCGCAATGCTTTTCTTTTGGCAATCTTTGCAGCAGGTTTTCATTCTACCTATGAGGAATTGAAACTCTAGATGTGCTGGAAAAGCTGTATCAAGCGTTTCCGTTTTCATTCTACCTATGAGGAATTGAAACATCGTTTGGGCGATAATGTTACTGTTTGTAATTATGTTTTCATTCTACCTATGAGGAATTGAAACTTTATTTCCAATTTATCAAAGAGTTCTGCATAATTCCAAGTTTTCATTCTACCTATGAGGAATTGAAACCTGGTATTATCCATTTGTACCTTAGTTACCATTTTAGTATGTTTTCATTCTACCTATGAGGAATTGAAACCTTGTTAATCTTAGCATGATTCAGCGAATCCGGGTACAAGTTTTCATTCTACCTATGAGGAATTGAAACTTCTTCCCCCTCAGCGATAATGTTGTGTTTGTAGTGCGTTTTCATTCTACCTATGAGGAATTGAAACAAAAACATAATATATTATGTTGGAGGAAAAGATATAGGTTTTCATTCTACCTATGAGGAATTGAAACAGTGTTAAAGAAAAAGACATATAATGTAGAACTGCCGTTTTCATTCTACCTATGAGGAATTGAAACTAAATTATTGCCGTGGCCGAAACAATGTTTGTTTTTGTTTTCATTCTACCTATGAGGAATTGAAACAATTCCTTTTGCCAATTCGAGCAAACTTTAGTTTTCATTCTACCTATGAGGAATTGAAACTAAGAATTATTCAAAAAATAAAATGATATAATATGATATGGTTTTCATTCTACCTATGAGGAATTGAAACAGAACCAAAATTTGACGAAATCCCAATGTTTATTTTTGTTTTCATTCTACCTATGAGGAATTGAAACATATTCCCTTTGCGAATTAGGCAATTCGGACATACTTTAGTTTTCATTCTACCTATGAGGAATTGAAACGGTTTGAAGGATCGGTTTAAAGGATGATTGCAGGGTTTTCATTCTACCTATGAGGATGTTGTAACATTATTATACTAATGCAAGAGGTTAACCCAGTTGGTTTTCATTCTACCTATGAGGAATTGAAACCTTCCTCTATCCCCCAAAATCTATTATACACTTCTAAAAGTTTTCATTCTACCTATGAGGAATTGAAACTTATCTTTTCACTTTTTTCAAGATAGGTGGAAAAGCAGTTTTCATTCTACCTATGAGGAATTGAAACGAATATTTTCAAGCATGGTACTTGATAGACGGTGGAAATAGCGTTTTTTTTTCCTTTGGGGAATTGAAACTAGTCCACCTCGCAACGTATTGGTACTGCATAGCCGTTTTCATTCTACCTATGAGGAATTGAAACAAGACAGAAACAGAACGAAAAGCTGAACAGAGGCGGGTTTTCATTCTACCTATGAGGAATTGAAACTATATTGATAATGATATATTAATGTTATGTGATTTATGTTTTCATTCTACCTATGAGGAATTGAAACGGGTCAGTACCCTGCCTGTTGCTAATGCCTCTTTACGTTTTCATTCTACCTATGAGGAATTGAAACTCGGGAAAATATTGGTAAAGAGATTCAGGATTTGTCTGGTTTTCATTCTACCTATGAGGAATTGAAACGCCTATCATACCACCTATCCAATCGTTGTTGTCTCAGTTTTCATTCTACCTATGAGGAATTGAAACCCTCACAGACGCGCTAAAAATTTCTTCAATTAATAAGTTTTCATTCTACCTATGAGGAATTGAAACCGGGGGAAATGAGCGGAGAGGAAAAACAAGCATCGGGTTTTCATTCTACCTATGAGGAATTGAAACCGATAAGGCGCAAAAGTGGTATAGTCCCCAGCAGTTTCGTTTTCATTCTACCTATGAGGAATTGAAACTTGGAAGATTGCATTGAAAACGCCTATACATGGAATACAGTTTTCATTCTACCTATGAGGAATTGAAACGAAGTTAAATCCCTGCGTCCTGGGATTTGAACTGGGGTTTTCATTCTACCTATGAGGAATTGAAACAGACAATGGACTGCAAACTTGAAAAGAATGGAGTTTATGTTTTCATTCTACCTATGAGGAATTGAAACATTTGTTCAAAAGCCAGTGCCCTGCCAAACCCAATCCGTTTTCATTCTACCTATGAGGAATTGAAACGCAATGGCTGGTTGATTATTTTACTGGCGGCACAAGTTTTCATTCTACCTATGAGGAATTGAAACTTCGTTCGGGGGAGGATGTTAGCGAGTATTTGTTTGTTTTCATTCTACCTATGAGGAATTGAAACTGGATTCTTAGAGACAACGCCGGGGAACGCAATCGAGTTTTCATTCTACCTATGAGGAATTGAAACCGAAGGGCATCTATTTTTGCCTTGAATCCTGCATCGTTTTCATTCTACCTATGAGGAATTGAAACCACCTTGCGCGTGTGAATAATTTTCCACCCCCGGCACGACGTTTTCATTCTACCTATGAGGAATTGAAACAGAGTTCGATTTTTCTTTTCTGAACTAGCCATTTTTCGTTTTCATTCTACCTATGAGGAATTGAAACCAGTGTAAGTAGTTTTATTATTCGCTATGATTTTAATGTTTTCATTCTACCTATGAGGAATTGAAACAAAGACAATAAAGTCCTTGATGTAATGTTCCCTTGAGTGTTTTCATTCTACCTATGAGGAATTGAAACCCATGTTTCTCGTAAAAATTTGTTTTACAGCGGTTGGTTTTCATTCTACCTATGAGGAATTGAAACAATGCAATGTCCAGTTTCCCAACATCTCTACAGTTTGGTTTTCATTCTACCTATGAGGAATTGAAACGCGCCTTTTCAAATTCCTTTTGCGCCTGGCATTCAGGTTTTCATTCTACCTATGAGGAATTGAAACTCCAACAAACTCTGTAACTGTCCAAATCCAGTTAAAAGTTTTCATTCTACCTATGAGGAATTGAAACGACACTTCCAGTTTTCGAGACGTCAAAAAAATCCTTGTTTTCATTCTACCTATGAGGAATTGAAACTTAAATGTTGCATTAGGGAATTTACCAAATATGCATGGTTTTCATTCTACCTATGAGGAATTGAAACTTTTTCAAAAGGAAATGCAGAAGCATTTGATTTTTGGTTTTCATTCTACCTATGAGGAATTGAAACTTCTGAGAATTCATTTTAATCATAATGCTTAATTCATGTTTTCATTCTACCTATGAGGAATTGAAACTACATTGCAGGGATATTAAGTGTCTCTCTATGTGAATGTTTTCATTCTACCTATGAGGGATTGAAACAGCCGCAAAAAGGACAGCAATGGATACGGACAGACGTTTTCATTCTACCTATGAGGAATTGAAACTAACTTTGTCCTAGTCCATACATTAACTCTAAACGAGAGTTTTCATTCTACCTATGAGGAATTGAAACAGATAGACGAATACAGGGAAATACGAGAGAAAGACGAGTTTTCATTCTACCTATGAGGAATTGAAACGTGCAAAAACCATTCGTTAATTTATGTTGACAGTTTTGTTTTCATTCTACCTATGAGGAATTGAAACGGATTATCCCAAAGCACATTGGATCGATGCCGCCTGGTTTTCATTCTACCTATGAGGAATTGAAACCGGGTACGTACCAGAGCACCGTCTCGTCATGGAAGTGTTTTCATTCTACCTATGAGGAATTGAAACTTTCCCATATCTCCTTTATAATGTGGCCTCTCCAGCGTTTTCATTCTACCTATGAGGAATTGAAACGCGTGCGCCGCGACATGCCTTGCCCATTCGAGCTGCGTTTTCATTCTACCTATGAGGAATTGAAACAAGATGGCGAAATCCACTTTCCAAAAGCGACAGGATGTTTTCATTCTACCTATGAGGAATTGAAACCAATAACTTGTTCGTCTTCTGCAACACAAAGATCGCGGTTTTCATTCTACCTATGAGGAATTGAAACAAACTTTCCCGATTGATACAACTTTCCGGCAACTTGTTTTCATTCTACCTATGAGGAATTGAAACAGGCCTTCACTAACTGTATTATTAATCTGCACGTTTGTGTTTTCATTCTACCTATGAGGAATTGAAACGGGTACGGGAGAATTACAAGTTGCACTATTATAATGAGTTTTCATTCTACCTATGAGGAATTGAAACCAACTATTTGAGTGGCTGTACCTTACCCGCCGCGAGTTTTCATTCGTAACTATTCAGCGTAATTTATTAAACTACCGGAGATCAGAACGTAATTGCACGGGAAACTTTGTTTCCGGTGAGGGTCTGACTTTACAAATTACAAACTGTCTTAACCCTGTGATTTTATTCCCTATCTATCAGCAAACAGGCGAGAAACCGGAGTTTCTCGAACAATTGCGTTCCCAAACTGGAGTTTGGGAACGAGCCGTGTATCGTTTACGCTGAATAGTTACTTTCATTCTACCTATGAGAATTTGAAACTGGAAAAACCCAGCCGCTATCCGCCCTCGTTTTCATTCTACCTAGTATGGCATTTCATTAAAATATCTACATTGATACCGTCATTGCAAGCGACAGCGAAGCAATCTTAAGTTTTTTGGGAACAAGAGATTGCTTCGTCGCTCCACCCCTCGCGATGACATTTTTTTACGTACACATTTTAACGAAACGATGTACTAGTATATCACATAATCGACTTCCATCCCCCACCCAATGCCTGGTAAATATTAACCATTGCGTTCATTTGCTGTACTTTCGTTTCAATCAGTTCCATTTTCGCTTCCAACGCATCACGTTGGGTCATTAACACTTCCAGATAATCGGCCCTGGCTGATTTGAACAGGTTATCTGCAATAGTAATCGACTGGGTAAGCGCCTGCACCTGCTTTGCCTTCAGGTCATAATTTTTTCCCAGGTTACTGATCTTTGACAGTTTATTGACAACCTCAATGTAAGCGTTCAGAACGGTACGTTCGTAATTGTAAACAGCCTGTATTTGCTTTGCGTTTGCATTGTTGTAAGTCGCCTTTATTGCGTTTCTGTTGATCAGGGGTACCGCCAACTCTCCGGCCAGGTTATACAGTATGGATTCTGGCGTTCTTATTAAATACTTCAGATCAAATGCCTGGTAACCTACACCTGCAACAATGTCTAAAGAAGGGTAAAACCGTGCTCTCGCCACTTTCACATCCAGCTTTGCTGCTGCCAGCTCCAGTTCTGCTTGTTTAATGTCAGGACGGTTGGTCAATAATTGTGATGGGAGACCGGCATGGATCGTGTCTGGCACCAAATCATTATATCCCTGAGAATTTCGCTGAACAGGCTGTGGGAATCTACCCACCAGGAAATTGATCCTGTTCTCCGTTTCCGTGATCTTTTGTTCAATATTGTACTGATAACTTTGGTTTTTGAGCACCTCTGCTTCAAACTTACGCACTGCCAGTTCGGTGGCTTTAGCTGCTTCTTTCTGTAGCTTTACGGTTTTCAGGGCATTTTTTTGGATTTCAATGTACTTTTTTACTACTTCAAGCATGTTATCGAGCGCCATCAGTTCGTAATAAGAACTGGATATTTCGGCAATCAGCTTAGTTACTATGAAATTTTTCCCTTCAATTGTGGACAGATACCTCAATGCTGCTGCTTTTTTGGCATTCCGCAACTTTTTCCATATATCCACTTCCCATGAAACATTGGCAGATATCAAATAATCCGGCAGTGGTTCAGGGAACTCCTTACCGGATTTAATATCAAGGTTTTCTTCAACAGCCCCATTTCTGGTAAACTCGCCCACCTTTTCAGCCCCGGCTCCCATCTTAAGATTTACAAAAGGCAGATATTCCCCTTTTCTGGCTTGTACTTCATTTTCGGCAATGATAATTTCCTGCAAAGTGATATTCAGTTCCTGGTTGTTTTGCAGTGCGGTATCAATCAGGGCTATAAGACTGGTATCGGTGAAAAATTTCATCCAACTAACCTCTGCCGTATTGACTGTATCCTGTACATTATTATAACTTTCAGGAACGCTGCTATTTTCTGTTTTTTGTGACAACATAGGCGCACAGCCTTTGAATACCAGCGAAATACAGATTATCCCTATATAGCTCAATATGCTGTTTCTTTTCATTGTCTTTAATTTCTTTGATTACTCTTTATTTCGACCTTAACAATTTTTTAATTAGCTTGTTAGAAGCCTTCCGCAGGTTTTTTGAGATCATGTTCTAACTTTCTTTTGTATGTTCATTTTCTTCTTCGTTCAGGCCTGTGGGAAAACCAGTACAAACGCTGAGATATTTGTCTCTTGAATGCACATATTCTTCGCTCAGGGGTTCTAAATATTCATCTTTTATGAGTTGACGGCCTTCTATGAGTTTACCGAATATGTAATACAATCCGGGAATAACGATTACCCCGAAAACGGTTCCAATAAGCATACCCCCAAGAGAAGATGAGCCTATGGTACGATTACCAATGGCGCCAGGACCGGTGGCAGTAACCAGGGGTATCAATCCCGCACAAAAGGCAAAGGAAGTCATCAGGATCGGTCGAAAACGCATCCTGGCACCTTCTATAGCCGCATCGATTATGGTCGCTCCCTGATGATGGTTCTGAACGGCAAATTCCACGATCAGCACAGCATTCTTTGTCAGCAAGCCGATCAACATGATCATCCCTACCTGGGCATAAACGTCGTTGGCCAATCCCGTGAGTTTGAGCAGTAAAAACGAACCAAATATTCCGATCGGCAGGGAAAAGATTACCGCTAAAGGCAAGACGAAGCTCTCGTACTGTGCGGCAAGCACCAAATAGACAAAAATGAGCACGATAGCAAAGATATAAATCGCTTCATTTCCCCGTGCGGCTTCATCAAACGAAAGGCCTTCCCAGGCGATGTCATACCCTATGGGCAAAACTTCCTCAGCTACCTCCCGTATCGCTTGTATGGCCTCGCCAGTAGTGTGCCCCCGTGCGGGAAACCCCCTGATGGCAGCCGAATTGTATAAGTTGTAACGGGTAATTTCATTGGGGCCCTGTGTTTTTTTCATCTTCATAAATGATGAATAAGGCACCATCTCATCATATTTATTTTTTACATACAGTTTCTCAATATCCGATGGGAACCTTCGGCTTTCCGGAACCGACTGTGTGTAAACTTTGAAAAAACGGCCAAATCGAATAAACCCTTGCTCATAAGTACTCCCTATCAGAATGTTGAGGTTTTCTATTGCTCTTTCGATAGACACCCCTTTCTGCATAGCAGCTTTGTTGTCTATCTCCAACTCATATTGAGGATAATTGGCCGCATAAAAAGTAAATAAGCCGGACAGCTCTTTTCGCTCGCGCATGGCGTCCATAAATTCACTATTTATTTTTTCAAATTCATGGTAATCTGTAGAATTGGTTTTATCGAGCAGGCGCAGAGAAAAACCGCCGGAAGAACCAAATCCCGGCACAGGAGGTGGTTCAAAAAACTCTATGATGGCTCCAAGATCCTTCGTTTTTTCTTCCATTTCCTCTATGGTCTCACGAACCGATTGTTTACGCTCCGACCAGTCTTTCAGGCTGATCAGGCATGTCCCCGCATTAGAGCCTCGTCCTTCTGTCATGATCTCATAACCGGCCAATGAAACAACCGATTCAACTGCATCAATTTCTTTGCAAACTTTTTGCAGTTCTTGGGCTACCTGATAGGTTAATTCCAGAGTGGAGCCTGGAGGGGTTTGTATAATGGCATAGATTGTACCCTGGTCTTCACCGGGAACAAATCCTGTTGGAACAACTGTGCTTTCCAAGAATATCCCGACACCAAATACCAGCAATATCCCGAAAGTGACCAATCTTCTGTTTGCTATTAATTTCAGCAATCCTACATATCTTCCTGTCAGCTTTCCGAACCCCTTGTTAAAATAGCCTAGCAACCACTTAATCGGTGATCTTTTTCTCGGTTTACCGTGCGTATTCTTCAATATAATGGCACACAGCACCGGTGTAAGCGTAAGTGCAACAATACCCGAAATAACAATGGAAGCGGCCATCGTAATGGAAAACTGCCGGTAGAATACACCTACCGGGCCCGACAAGAATGAGACAGGGATAAATACTGCTGTCATTACCAGCGTAATTGCAATAATGGCGCCACTGATCTCACGCATCACTTGTTGGGTGGCATTGTATGGCGACAGGTTTTCCTTTTCCATTTTGGCATGTACGGCTTCTACCACCACAATGGCATCGTCAACGACAATACCAATGGCCAGCACAAGGGCAAATAAGGTGACCAGGTTGATGGAAAGTCCGATAAACTGCATAAAAAAGAAGGCGCCGATCAGGGATACAGGAACGGCCAGTGTTGGAATTAACGTGGAGCGCCAATCGCCAAGAAAGATAAATACGACTAAAGCTACCAATATAAATGCGTCTCGTAACGTATGCATCACTTGTTCAATAGAGGCACTCAAAAATTGCGATACATCATAACTGATCTTATAATCCATTTTAGGTGGGAATTCCGCTTTTAATTCTTTCAGTTTGGCCTTTACCTGCTTAATGACCTCTTTGGCATTACTGCCGACTGTTTGTTTTAAAACAATGGATGCCGCCGGATGACCGTCAATGTTGGAATAGATGTCAAAAAATTCGCTTCCGAGCTCTACATTGGCTATATCTTTAAGGTAGAGTATTTCGCCTTTTTCATTGGCCCGAATGATGATATTCCCATATTGTTCCGGCTTGTTATACCTTCCCTGATATGTCAGCACATATTCCATCGATTGTGCATGTATTCCTGAACTTTGCCCTAATCTTCCCGGCCTGGCTATGATGCTTTGCTCCGACATTGACTTCATCACTTCTTCTGCCGAGATGTTATATGCACGCATCCGATCAGGTTTCAACCAGATGCGCATGGCGTATTTCCGGCTCCCCAGTATTTGCGCCATCGCTATACCGTTAATTCGTTGTATTTCCGGTATCATTTTGGTATAGGCGTAATTGTAAAGGAGCTTTTCATCGGTATTTTCATCTTCACTGTATAAGTTCACATACATCAACATACTGGGTTGTATAGGTGTGATGATAACTCCTTCCCGCTGAACCAGCGGAGGAAGAAGGGGCATCACCTGATCCACCCTTGTTTTCACCCTTATAACCGCTTGATTAGGATCAGTACCGGGTTCAAATATTATCCGGATGGTAGCTTCTCCTGCACTGGTAGCGTCAGATGCTATGTACCTCATTCCCTGAACACCATTGATAGCCGTTTCCAATGGAATAAGGGTGGATTTAACCAACACATCGGCATTGGAGCCAGGATAGGCAATAAAAATATTTACCGTTGTGGGAGCAATTTCAGGAAACTGTGATATAGGTAGCTGTGTTATGGACAATCCACCCATGAAAACAATGACGAGCGATATGACAATTGCAAATATGGGCCTGTGAAGAATGTTACTGAACATGTTTTTTTTCTTTCTTCTCTTTTCTAATACTTACATTATTCTGCATATAAATCCAGATGTGCCATTACCGAATCTGGATCCATAAATTCATAAGTTATTTCTTCCTTATCTCTTACTTTACGCAAGCCTTCTAAAAGTATCTTATCGTTTTCAGTTAAACCTTCTTTTACCACAAATAGGTGTGGCATTTCCGCTCCTATGGTAATGTGCCTTGTTCTTACTACATTGTTTTCATCTATCACAAAAACATATTTCTTATCCATGATCTCAAAAGTGGCTTTCTGCGGAATCAGCAGTGCGTTTTCGAGCGGTTTGGTCATTAGGATATTACCTGTTTCTCCATGCCTTAACAGCCCTTCCGGGTTGGGGAATGTTGCCCTGAAAGCAATATTACCTGTTTCGTTGTTAAAATCGGCTTCAATGGTGGTAACCACTCCGGGGTATTCAAAAAGCTGATTATTTGCCATTAGTAACTTTACTTGTACCTGGTTGTCTTTATTTATCTTTGTTTTGTAATCCAAATATTCCGCTTCCGGCACATTGAAATACACCCACATTTCACTGTTATCCGATAAAGTGGTAAGCAGTTCGCCTTCATCCAAAAGGCTTCCAAGCCTTACATGGAAGTGATCCATCAAACCATTAAAGGGAGCTCTGATATCCGTAAACCCTAAGCGTGCCTTAGCCAATGCCTGTTCAGCCTTTGCTTTATCAAATCTGGCCTTAGCCAGTGCCAATTCATTAGGAGATACTATATTGTTGTCTGCAAGCGATTTTGTATTTAAGTATTCAATTTCTGCCCCCTTTGCTTCGGCCTGTGCTTTGTGAAATTCGGCACGGTATATGACGGGCAGGACCTGGAACATAAGCTGCCCTTTCCTGACCAACTGCCCTTCATCCACAAAAATCTTATTTAAGTAGCCTCTTTCGAACGTTCTTATTTCAATATGTTGTATGGCATGGATTTGGCATACGTACTCCGTGGTGAGGGAAGTGTCTTTTCTCAACGGGCTGGTAACCAGAAATTTGACTTCCTCTTTTTTATGTTCTTCGTGTTCTGTTCCACAGCCTGCATGGCATAACAAAGCAATCAGGCTTACGAGTATGAGCATTCTTTTCATCAATACTCCAGACATTGAAAATCTTTATTATTAAACAATTAGAAAATTAAAACGGGTATATTTTGTGCTGAGTTTGTAAGCAAAAAGGGTAGATAGAGCCTCAACTTGAAAACCAGCTTAACCTGTTTACATCACCGATGCGTCCACATACTAAATGTAGCGCTTTAAGCAGTAAGTAAATTAATTAAACGCCAAGTAGCAAAGGCTCCTTGATTCAGAAAGAATCAAAGTAGGAATACTTCAAAAAGAAGGTAAAGGGAGGAATGGTAAAGGTAGCACGTTGATAAGGGGACAGACCGGAACGATGGTGCATTTACATTATGTGTTAATTGCTCCTCGTTGGAATAATATCCTCGAAGATTCTCTCGTTTCTTTTTCGCTTTTTTTTCTTCCAGTCCACATTCGTCTCCAGGAAAAGATGTGAAATAGATGTTCAGAGGATCACTGTGGTCACTAACAATAAAACCGGAAAAGCTATCCAGATGTGAATCAAGCGAAATCTCAACTTGATGATGATTTGACTGAGTATTAAAGGTAAAAGACTCTCCAAATCCAAAAAAGCAGAGAGTGCTACTTATAAAAATTAATGAAAGAATTATTTTTGAGAATTGTTTATCCATAAATATGCAACAGTGGCTTTTACTAAAAGTGTAAATAAAATTATTTTCATGAGTGTAGTAAAATATTCTCACAATTCAACTATTTTTTAAAATTATGCACGGTAATGAAACGACGGTAATGAAACGGATGACTTTCATCTCACAGCTACATTTTGGACAACATAATGGATCGATTTCACATATCTTTCCCCGCTGAAATACTGCGAGGACAAGCTTGATACAATCTCCCTGTTAACCCGACTTTCGCAATTCGCACCGAAAAACGATGATTTTTAGACATATATCGCCTTGAAACCCTTGATTTTGCTAAAGTAGGTTTTCAAAATGCGCTGTAGTGCCTACCGACCCTCTTGACGAGTCCAATAAAAACGGAGAAAATGCTTTCATGCTTTTACGAGCGAAATCAAGGATAAAGGATGGCAAAATGTACCGTTATTGGAGCGTAGTGGAGACCCGTCGAGTGCCTGGCATTGTTTCCGGATGACCCTAAAGAATTGCTCATAATGACCTGTGAGACCATCCATATACAACTGGACAAAAATGGAGGATATTCTTGTTTCTTCCGCCAATGCCCTCAATTCCGGTTTGGTTGCGGTGTATTTGCGCTTGAAGGTGGCAAAATGGGATAAATAAGTTCGGGTTGATCACCGGTCAGTGTTTTGAGAAACGCAACAATCCTGCTTGTTTCATTTTCAGTAAGTTTTATGCCTAACTGATATTCCGCCATCACATTCACCGCCTCACTCAAACTCCACGTGCTTGCATCATGAAAATAGGGCGCTGTGAGCTCAATATTTCTGAGCAGCGGCACCTTGAAAACGTATTTATCATTCTCATCCTTTGTCACGTTATAGCGTCCGAGCGTCTGGGTGTCTTTGTCATAGGGTTTTGCAATGCCAAATTTCTCAAAAGAGTTTCCTCCCACCCCGAATCCGTTATGGCAGCCTATGCATCCTTTTTCCTTAAAAAGGTCGTACCCCGCCTTTTCCTCAGCGGTGATTTTTTCGTCATAACCGTTTAGCCATGAATCGAACCGTGAGTTTGGAGTAGTCAGCGTTTCTTCAAATGCTGCGATGGCATCCGCAACGTTATCTATAGTAATCTTTCCCTCTCCATAGACATCCTTAAACCACCCCACATATTCCGGGATCGATTGCAATACATCTACCGCAAGTTGATAGTTCGAAGCCATTTCCATAGGATTGGCGATAGGGCCTTTTGCCTGCTCCTTCAAATCCTTGGCGCGTCCATCCCAGAATTGCGCCAGATTAAATTTTGAGTTCAGGACGGTTGGTGAATTTATAGGACCAAGCGTCCATTTATGTCCAATAGAAGTCGGCAGATTATCCGTACCGCCCGTAGAAAGATTGTGGCAGGAATTGCACGTAATCCATTCGGATTTAGACAACCTTGGTTCAAAGAATAACTTTTTCCCTAAATCCGTCTTTGCCCTGTTATCGTCAAAATTAATCGGGATCGGCTTGATGGGTTCTTTTGACCGTGAAGATACAGCGCCTCCCTGCATTCTTCCGCCTCTGCCATAGCCGATATTCCGGGGCGGTTCCTCCGCAGAAACCAGTACAGGTAATACAAAGGTAATAGCAGCAAATGCCAACAAACAACACATGGTAGCAAATCTAGTAATCTTCATATATCATCCTTTTTCGTGTGTAATGAAAACGTAGCCATTAAGTGATCCATAACAACATAATCCCATGTTACCTACAACGATTTTTATTTAATAATATTTATCAAATGCAAAATTGTCAACAGCATTTATTTGTATTCATAAATTAGTTACGTCACTATTTACCTGACTTCGAAGCTAATTTTATACACTACATTGAATATATATGCGGAAAGCCTGTATATTCAATAGTTTTCGCTTCCTTTAATAAAAACATAAACTATTCGTGTAGTGTATACAATATACACTATACATAATTCAATTAGTCGAAAAGACATTGATTTATCTTACTTTATTGCTCTTTATAATTTGTAGTGTATAAATTGAGCTTGGAATTTGGGTATTTAAATAAACAAATAAGATGAACCAAAATACAGAATAAAGAGACAAGGGAAGAATCATTTGTGCGTATACTATAGTATTTGGCGAAGCCGGAAGAATTAAAAACTTGCTATCTTTAACCTTTCTGATTTAATATCCCCCACACAAAAATATTCATATTGGCATTACCAGCAGCAAAAGTCCCCCCTTAAAAAGGGGAGGAAGGGGGTTGTTTTACGTATGACGAACCGTATATTTATAGTCAAAGAAATCAGATTTTGGAAATTCCTGGTAACCCGGCGTTTAATAAACATCCCGTCAGCTCCGCTGCCACCCTCTTTTTAGAGAGAAAAACGGGAAGTCCCCCCTATCAATACGCTTTTGACTATAGTTAAAGAAGATGCGACGGATTTAGAGCATCTGAGTCCGGAACGGTTTGCCTACATAAACTATATTTTTATTGTGGTAAACAACACACCGGAGGCATACCTTTCGGCGCATGAACTAGCTACAAGATTAGGCTTCAAGGAATCAGGAGATATAGAATACAGCGCAGACAATGCCATGTTCTTAATTCACGAGTGGAACACCCTGGTCCAGCATCTTCATTGGATAAAAAGAGCTTTTTATGGCTGGTTGCCAGCCGCGAAAACAATCCGGGCAAAATTGCCACTTATCAGTTAGAATACCCCTATTGGAGCTTTAAGGAGATGTAATTATGTTAAACAAAATCAACCCGATAAAGACAAAAAGCTGGAACAGCCTCGCTGAACATTTCAAAGATATTCAGCATATTCACATGAAAACGCTTTTTGCTAAAGACCCTGACAGATTTAAAAAATTTTCCATTAGATTTAACGACATACTTGTTGACTATTCCAAAAATATCATAACGGACGAAACCTTAAGACACCTTATCGCTCTTGCAAGAGAAACCGGACTCGAAGACGCTATCGAAAAAATGTTTTCCGGCAATGCAATAAATGAAACGGAGAATCGCGCCGTTTTGCATACCGCCTTACGAAACAGAGAAAATACACCCATCTATGCTGACGGCAAAAACGTAATGCCACAGGTAAATGCGGTGCTAAAGAAGATGGAAGCATTTTCGCGCAATGTCATTTCCGGAGAGTGGAAAGGATTTTCCGGCAGGAAGATTACTGACATTGTAAATATTGGCATTGGGGGTTCTGATTTAGGACCGGTAATGGTCACAGAATGTTTGCGTCCCTATGCCAAAAAAGGTCTATCGGTTCATTTCGTTTCAAACATAGACGGCACGCATATTGTGGAAACACTAAAAACACTGAATCCTGAAACTACCCTGTTCATGATTGCATCCAAGACATTTACAACACAGGAGACAATGACCAATGCGTTCTCCGCAAGGGAGTGGTTTTTACAATGCGCAAAAGATCACGCACATGTTGCAAGGCATTTCGTTGCAATTTCAACAAATACGGAAAAGGTGGAAGCGTTTGGCATTCACAGGGACAACATGTTTGTATTCTGGGACTGGGTTGGGGGCCGTTATTCGCTCTGGTCGGCAATTGGCTTGTCTATAGCCTGTTTTATCGGTTATGAAAATTTTAGTGAATTGCTGCACGGCGCCTTTGAAATGGATAACCATTTCAGAACTGCTCCGTTTGAAAAAAACATTCCTGTAATACTTGCGCTTATCGGGATATGGTACAACAATTTCTTTGGCGCACAAACAGAGGCTATTCTGCCCTACGACCAATACATGCACCGGTTCCCCGCATACTTCCAGCAAGGCAATATGGAAAGTAACGGGAAATCTACAGACCGGAGCGGCGATAAGGTAAATTATCAGACAGGACCCGTTATTTGGGGCGAGCCGGGGACAAACGGACAACACGCCTTTTATCAGTTAATCCATCAGGGTACAAAATTAATCCCTGCTGATTTTCTAGCACCTGCAATCAGCCATAACCCTCTTGGAGAACACCATAACATTCTTTTATCAAACTTTTTCGCACAGACGGAGGCGCTTTTAAAAGGAAAAACAAGAGATGAAGTCCTCGAAGAATTAAAGAAGGAATGCAAGAGTGATAATGAAATACAAAGGTTAGCCCCGCATAAGGTATTTGAAGGAAACAGACCCACCAATTCCATACTCTTCAAAAAACTAACCCCCACAGTATTAGGCAGTTTAATCGCCCTGTATGAACACAAAATATTTGTACAGGGTGTTATCTGGAACATTTTTAGTTTTGATCAATGGGGGGTTGAGTTAGGAAAACAACTCGCAAAAAAAATATTACCGGAATTAACGGATAACAAACCGATAGCCACTCATGATTCGTCAACAAACGGTTTGATTAATGCCTATAAGGAAATGAGGTAATATAGTTCACGCATAGTACCCTAAAAGGTATTTCTTTGCACTTTTTGGCAAAATATTTAATGGAGGAAACCGAATTTCTAAATTTGAAAATAATGAAATTGCAAAAATATTTAATCATGGTTATTCTTCTGTCAGCAAACAAGTAAGTAATATAAAGGTTTAGTTGAGCAAAAGAACCGCAAATAAAAAAAATATTAACCAAAATTAATTCACTATTCAAAATGTGACATCGGCTTTCCCTAATTCTCTATGAGAAGCATTTCCAAATATTTGTAAATTTAAAAATAGGATCACAACTCGTTCCAAAGCTCCAGCTTTGGAACGTAATTGCTTTAGAAGCTCTGCTTCTAAAATAGAAAGCATGAGCTTCCTTTACAATTGGTAAGATTTTAGTTTTTTGAAAAAACTCAATAAAATTAAGGATTCTGTATTAGTTTTGTTTTTTGAAAAAGATATTCACGTGTGCCTGTTATATAACAGGCACAAAACATTTTCCTTGTAGGCAAGGCGCGCACAGACTGGGTCAAATGAACTTTGTTATCTCAAAAGTGGTGGCAACTCCTTATATTTTACCTGTTTCATGCCCTATTTATTACTGTTTTTCCATTAAAGTAGGAAATGCATATCTCGAAATAGAGGAAAATTGCCCATTTGACCCAGTCTGAGGAGATCGAGAACAAGGATGGGGGATCTACAAATATTTGGGAATGCGCCCTTCTCTATAGGTCAACCTTCGTGAAACGACAGCGACTTCTCTGGAATGCTAATAGGCGGATACGAATGAAATCAAATGCACCAGGTCAGTTACTAGGGTATACAATTCAGTTTCCACGTGCATTGTACCACCTTCTTAGGAGTGGCCCAGGCGATGCTGTTTGTGTTGAAGTTCGGGGCGATGTAGCAACTCTTAAACCAGATGGAGGGGTAATTACCGAGGAAGACAAATCTTCAATAGTTGGAAATCCCCTGACCGACAAATCGACCGATTTGTGGAAAACATTTTCAAATTGGATAAAAGCAATCACAAGTAGAAACCTAGGTGTAGGAAAAACAAAATTTATCCTGTATTGTAATCAGTCTGGAAGAAGCGGTATTGTCGATAAATTTAGTTCTGCGCGAAACCAAAAGGAAGCGCAATCTGCAATTGATGACGCAAAAAAAGTGCTTAATGATATAAAAAAGGACCATGATATTTGGGAATACTATGATTTAGTGGTTAATCAAAACGAGTCTTTGCTGGTAAAAGTTGTGGAAAGATTTGAGCTTCAAATCGGAAGTGACACTGGTTATGATAACGTGCGCTACGAAATTCGGCGCAAGCATGTTCCAGTAAGCCAAATTGAATTTCTTATGGATCAAATCAGTGGTTGGTTACAGAAAGTAATCACTGAAAAAATTGCAGCACGGGAACTAGCAATCATAAGTTGGGAAAAATTTGATCAACAGTTTTTAGTTCTGTTTAATCGTGCTCGTTGTCGAGAACTTGTTGATTTTACATTGCAGTATCCTCTAAAGGACGAAGATATCCAAAGCCAGGTAAAAGTTCGTCCGGTATATCTGAAACAGCTTGATGTAATCGGCACTACTGATGATGATATATTAGAGGCAGTGTCAGATTTTTTGAGAGCAGATGTAAATCGTGAACGGTGGATAGAGAGCGGCATCATTGACGAAGATATTGCTTCTGATTTTGAGACAAAGTTAAATAACTTTTGGAAAAACCAAAGAATAAGAATAGACATTACTGAAAAAAGTTTAAGTGAAGAAGATAAAGGACAATTGCTTTTCAGAGATTGTAAGTCAAGGGCGGAAACAATCAGAGATATGTCGCCCCCATGCTCAACGATCGCTGGGACATATCATGCTCTGACTAATAAACCAGTTCTTGGCTGGCATCCTAATTGGGAAAAACTATTTCCAAAACAAAAGGAGGATTGATTATGGGACAATTAGTGGAGGAAGTAAAACTCTGGAACACTCCTCTGGTAGGTGCCTATTTGCTTTGGAGGTTTACTCAAGGATACTGCAATGGACATCCGCACGGGGATGCTCCAATTGGGCTGTTACATTTTGTGGCTAGTGCCATACTGACGAATAAGACACTTCTTAAACCAATAAGCAATAAAAGAAACGATCTACAATCATTTGCTCGTAGCTTTGAAGTCTCAAAAGACTCAGACATATTGTTAACCATACAGGAGCGGGCAAGAGAGAAGCGTGAGTATACCTTGGCGGCAATTGATATTGCTATTGCTGAAGGATTAATGGTCTGGGATGCTGATAGTGGCAAATTGTATCCTCGCAATTTAACACAACTCCCTGGTCGCAAAAAAACTTTGAAAGGGCAAATCAGGGATGATGGGAATAAGGCTGAGATTCTTGGGAAGTGGTTTTCTAAACACGACCTGCCTACTATTGCAGCTTATCTTAAGGTGGTATTCTGATGAAATTTCAACTATTAAAATTAATCGTTTGGCCAAGGTCTGATGAATTTCCGCCAAGAATTGTAGACTTTAAACCGGGAAAAGTGAACGTCATAACAGGGGCGTCACGTACAGGGAAATCTGCGATTATTCCAATTATTGATTATTGTTTAGCTTCAAGTGATTGTTTTATACCTATAGATACTATTCGTAATTATGCATCTTGGTATGGGGTTGTTTTCCAAACAGAAACAGAACAAATTCTGATTTCCCGAAAAATCCCTCTTGGCAATAAAGTTTCAAATGATTTTTATCTTTTGCGTGGATCCATAGTAAGCATTCCTCCTGCAATCAAAAAGGCAAACGAAAACACTGACGGAGTAAAGCATATTTTGAACACCATTTCATCTGTGCCCTATCTTCCCTTGGATGGTGGGGATGGGGAAAGAGCTTATCAAGCTCGATTAGGGTTTCGAGATCTGATGGCATTGGTTTTTCAAAACCAGGACATTGTGGCCAATCAAAACATACTGTTTTATAAAACTCATGCACATGAACATCGGGAACGGTTGCGGAATTGGTTTCCTTTCATCTTGGGTGCAGAGAATATTGAAATTTTAACGGCAAGACAACGTCTTCAGATTGTCGAAAAGCGGCTCAACCAATTGAGGAGAGAGTTTGAAAAATCTAAGGCAATATCTGCTTCCTGGATGGCTAATATGCTTGGTCATATAAAAGTAGCAAAGGAATATGGAATACTGGAAGAAGATGTTTCAGATGCGACTAGCCCAGAAGACTTGTTAGCGGCGGCAAAACGTATCTTTGAGCATATTCCTGAACATTCGCAGACAAAATTTGAAAATATCGAAAAGGCGAATAAAGAAGTCTTAGAATTGGAACTTGAAGAGGAACGGATAAGTGCAGAGATTGGTGTTTCCAAAAAAAGACTTAATGATGTTCAACGCTTAAAATCTAGCTTGCTCGATTATGGGAATTCTGTGCGAAAGAGGGTCGATAGATTACATATTTCACAATGGTTGGAAAATATAGTATCAGAATCGCAGGGATGTCTCGCCTGCGGGAGTTCTGAACACCCCAATAGCACCTCTGAATTTTTTAGGATTTCCTCTGCATTCAAGAAGTATGAAGATGAAGCAAAAAGCGTAGCGGCAGTGCCTACTTCATTTGCAAGAGAAGAAGTGCGAATCGAATTTGAATTGAAGAACCTTTTAGATCAAATGAAAAAGCATCAGAAACGATTTGATTTGTTGATGGCACGGGATAAAAAAGCGCAGGAAGAATTTCAGCGCAGGAAAAATATGTTTCTATTTCTTGGACATTTAAAAGCATCTATGGAAACATTTGAAAGTCTTGCAGATGGTGGTGAGTTTCAAAAAGATATATCCATCTTGCAAGAGGAATATAAAGGTCTGATAAATTTGGTCGACCCCAAAGGTGTACAACGACGTATTGACAACGCAACGGCCCACATCTCTCAGGGGATTCTTAACCATTTAAAGTCTTTGGATGTAGAGGATAAGTATCGAAAGATTGCCCCTAAATTTAGTGTTAAAGATTTAAATATTTCAGTACTGAGTGATGATGGTCATTGGCATTTTCTTGCTGAAGTTGGTAGTGCTTCAAACTGGGTGTCTTTTCATATTGCTTTAATGTGTTCTTTGCAAGAATATTTTTTGGAGCAAGCGACATCGTGTGTTCCTAGTTTCGTAATTTTTGATCAACCCAGCCAGGTATATTTCCCCAAAGTAAAGAGAGGTGTTGAGAATGTGGAAAATGATCCTAAATATGAGGGTGATGAAGATGTTGCCGCAGTAAAGAGCATGTTCAAAACTCTCGCCAAATCGGTTTTAGATAAAGAAGGCGCATGGCAAAGCATCATTCTTGATCATGCAGACAATAGTATATATGGTGGGATTGAAGGTGTCCATGAAGTCGAGGAATGGCGAAATGGGAAAAAGTTGATTCCAGCAGAATGGATTGAATGAACAAGAAAAAGAGGAAAATGGTGTCACATCTTGAGGCATATTATAATGCCCTGCCATGACAAGGCCATTGTGCATTGAATATTTAGGTGCTTTTTATCCTGTCCTATCGCCAAGAAATGAGCGAAAAGTGATCTTCCGGGAGGATAAAGCTAATAAGTGCGTTTAGGGAAATACATGGAGAAATGTCTTCAAGATTTTCAGTTGACATCTTTACTTATTTACACATGGGCAATCACTACCATTTATTGTCCATGAATATTTTAAAATCCATACAGTAGCTGGGAGTTACCTAGACACGATGGTTTAACATTAGGCATATACGTAGCGAGCATTTGTTTCATGGTTGGTTCAAATCATTTCTCGTTGAAAACGAGAAATACCTTCAGAACTCCTGAAGTTGAAGTTAAGCAAAGAACCATAAACAAAAAAAATATTTAGAAAAGCTAATTCACTATTCAAGATGTAACGGCGGCTAAAATGGGAAGGTTAAATGAATAAATTAAGTGGTCGAAGTGAAAAGCAGTTTCAATTGATATTAATCATCCTGTTATCAATAAGCTCTTTCCTGTTTATCTGCTATGTTTATTGGTTTGGCCAAACACGTTATTTTACCATTGATGAATATCAATATGGCTGCATGACTCATCTTGTTTCACAGGGAAAATTACCATATGTCGATTTTTATGAACATCATCCCCCATTTAGTCATTTTTTACACTCCCTTATACTAAAGCTTAATAACGGCAATTTTCAGGAAAAGGCGCTTCTTTTACGAAAAATATCATTTTCTTATTTGGTGTTGCTTTCTGTTTCACTGTTTTTCTATTTTTACCATGTAACTAAAAGATATTCTTATGCTTCGCTGGGCACTATTGTGCCGCTTAGTGTTGGATTTGGACTTCTTTCATCCATAGATTATAGGACAGACTGTTTCGGCGCAGTTTTTTTAACCATCTCAATACTTTGTATTGACGCAAACAGGCAATTGAAACGAAGATCACTCGCCGCCTTATCGGGTATTTTGTTTGGAATAGCGATCTTTATGTCTCAGAAATTTGTTTACTATGGAGGCATTGCGTTAATAATCCTTTTTATCAACAACCTGAATGTAAGATATCTCCGGAAGGAACACTCGCCTTGTCATTTGCCGTATCCAAAAACACTTATTATCGGGTTTGTTTCAGTTGTTGGAATTATGCTCATTCTATGCGCGTGTTTTGGACTGTTGCCAAAAATGATTCAATTAACCTTCTTTGACGCCATAAAACACGAACAAGTATACCCTGCAATACATTTCTCAGCCTATCTTCACAATTATTTAGACCAGACAAAGATTTCCACGCTTGTGCTTATCTTTTTAGCGGTATATTTTTTGATAGATCAGCGAGACCTGCTCTGGTCTGTTGTTTGTTTCTCCACTATTATTTCTGTTTTTCTGATAAAAGCCCAATATCCCTATAACTTTGTTTTCCCCTGTTTTATTTTAGGCATTTGCAGCTTGCGGGGAATGTATTGTCTGTCTCAAAAATTGTCTTTGTATAAAAACATAGCCGTAAGCAGTATCTTTTGCCTGGGCATGTTGTTTGTAATATATAACCAGGTAATTTTTACTACTGGAAAATCCAATAATACGCATCAGTTGAAATTACTCGATAAACTCGAAAAAATATCATCAGACAATGACCGTTTTATTGATAATGCAGGTGGCGCTATGTTTTTAGAACCGGCAACCTATTTTTTCCAAAATGGCCTGGCACAAATGGAAATCTATAAAAAATATTTCTCCGAACAGATTATTTCAGATTATCGCAATTCCGGCGCTCGTTTTATGATATACGATGCACGGCAAAACAATTTGCCTAAACACGTCCGGGAGTACCTGAAAAATCATTATCTTCACATGGATGGAGATCTTTATGTATATGGCTTAAAACTTGAAACCAATCCTAAAGAAACAAGTAATTGTGAATTTGAAGTAATAAATCCGGGAGAATACTACTTCTTTGATAATATGGATATCCACGCTGCAGCATCACAGAACAATGCCGATGCAAATAAATTAGCTACTCCAATTTTAGAAATACCTGATCGCTGCCAAACGGAAAAAATTTATGCTGAGTACCGCGAACTAGCATTCCCTTCGGAACTCACCGTTGAGTTAATGAGTGCCTTGAAGTATGGAATACCTGAGTGGTTGAAAATACCACCTCTGCGAGCCTAATCCTCGTAGAGAAGTTTGTGCCTATGCGCACACAATGGAGCAATCCGTATGCGTAGAAAGATAGCATATACCCGTGAGGGGTATGACGGAGTTACGAGGTACAGACGACCTTTTGGGGTGTATGAGTGTGGCGTGTTATTCCGTGCCAACTGCCATTTCTCAGCGAAGCACTGACAATGTCCTTTGTTGGAGATGGATAAACAGATTAAGTAAAACCATCTCTGGTTAATGCGTTTGAACATACATCACGAAGGGAAAAGGGGTAATCCATATGACCGGGGGAGGACTTACGTCTTGGGCAAAATTCCCTAACAGCAAGGTATAAGGAAATTCCGAAGTCCGAGCTGTATGAGATGGTGATAGACAAGCTTCTCTCACAAGTCTATCTTTGAAGTCGTCAGCATTGCTCATAATAGTTTCCGGTGTGAATCGGAAATGAAAGGGGCATAACCGTAGTGGAATTGATGAAAGTGGCAGATTGAATACGTTCAATGAGAAAAGAAACTCTTTTGCGTAGGTAAGCAGTAACAAGAGCCTCTCTTGTTTTTGCCTATGTTTGGGAGAATCCGTACCCAGGAAACACGATTGACAAGTCTATTATCCGTAATCAATCGAAAGGAATATATCGAGAGATGCTTAAGTATCATTCATTAAGAGACAAGGTGTTTAGTCTGAAAAACCTTTATGCTGCTTTCAAACACGTAAAGAAGAATAAAGGCAAAGCTGGTCTTGACAGGGTAAGTATTAAGCAATTTGAGTCCAATCTTGATGTGAATATCATGAGTATCCATCAGGAACTCAAGACTGCCATATACAACCCTGCGCCTGTCCTGCGGGTATACATCCCCAAAGGCAGGCATGACAAGAGACCTCTTGGCATTCCCATTGTTAAGGACAGGATTGTACAGCAGGCGTTCAGGCAAATCATAGAGCCAATATTTGAGAAAGGATTCTCAGATAACAGCTTTGGATTTCGCCCTGACAGATGCTGTCACGATGCTATCAAACGGCTTGAACAGTATAAGCAGGAAGGGTATACCAGCGTCCTTGATGCCGATATAATGGCATTCTATGACACCATACCCCATAAGCTTATTATGGACTCCTTACGTGAGAAAATTGCTGATGGATGGGTTTTGAACAGTATTGAGAACATGCTCAAAGCAGGGGTCATGGAGGACGGCATCGTGCACGAGACAAACAAAGGCACTCCGCAAGGAGGCGTCATTTCCCCTTTGCTTGCAAACCTTATCGGTGACATCATCGACAAGGAACTTGAAAAGGCTGGATATAAGTTTGTCCGATACGCCGATGATTTCGTTGTCATGACTAAAACAAAAGATGAACTCCCAGCCGCCCTCAGCTATGTCAAAGAAATCATTGCAGGGAAACTTGGAATGAAGCTGAGCGAGGATAAAACCAAGCTCACCAACTTCGAAAGAGGTTTCAGGTTTCTCGGATACGATTTCAAGGGCAAGTATAAGGG
Source organism: Candidatus Kuenenia sp. (assembly GCF_027493735.1). NCBI lineage: Bacteria > Pseudomonadati > Planctomycetota > Candidatus Brocadiia > Candidatus Brocadiales > Candidatus Brocadiaceae > Candidatus Kuenenia > Candidatus Kuenenia sp. The sequence continues at coordinate 16,030 of NZ_JAOSKF010000021.1, read as the reverse complement.
TATAAGCACGAAATCACTGAACAAACTCAAGAGCCTGTCCTGAGCCTGCCGAAGGAACAACATCAGAGACATCACCAGACGTACACAGGGCGTCAATCTGCAAGCCATTGTTGATACATTAAACCCTGTAATTCGTGGGCATGTCAACTATTTTCGGCTGGGCAATGTACAAAAGGTATATCGCTCATTAGACTGTTGGGTACGCATGAGACTGAGATGTTTCAAGTTCTCAAGAAAATGGAGAACAGACAACAAGCGTTTCCCTGTTCACCGATTCTTTAAAATGGGGTTACTCTCATTCGAAAGAGAATTTCTTAAGGCGTGTGCTAAAGCATGATGTTTGACTTTTCTCTGTTATAGAGCAACACGTCGGGGTCGCTAACTACGAGAAAGACGTATGGTTTAAAAAGGATGCTTTGTCACGTTGTCCAAAGTATCTGGCGACGAGTGGGGGTTGGAGGCTAATGGCCTCCAACCTACCAGCTAGTGGCAAATCCTGATGGAGAGTCCGTAAACTTTACAAATATTTTGATAAAGCGCATATTTCCACAACCGGGGACGAAATCCGTTGCTCCCTCCTGCGTCACAAAGAATAAGGAGTTCTTTTGCGCATGGATACCTCTTCCAACCAAATTCATCCAGCCAAATCTTAATTGACTCGACTGCAAATTCCGGTGTGTCATAGGACGTACCAACAATAACTGTCCCTAAATTAGTCAGCAATTCATAGATACCAAACGGACATCCAACACCAATTGCCTGAGAACGAAAATCATGGGCCAAAACTTCATTTACTATTTTTGTCCACGCCTTGCCCTCATTTCTGAAATTACCTATCAATTCCTTTTTCTTACTGTCAACACTGATTATTGGCTGACCAGAATCTTCAAAATACTTTTTTGTCTCATTAATAATTTCAAACTGTCTATTACGGTCCGGATGACGTGTCTCTGCTATCGTTTTGCGATTTACTCTCAGAGAATAATCCATGTCCTTAAGAAGCCTGCTAACTGTTGTTGCACATACGCTTACACCTCTATCACCGCATTCTTTTTTTAGAGTACGTGTGCTTCTTCTCGTCCATATTTTTCCTTTACCCATTGGGTCTCCTGCAGTATCGCCCTCCATCAATTCTTCAAGAAGTTTTACCACATCAGTTTTTTTTTAATCGAAGAACGACCTGCACCAACCTTACGTATCCGTCCCGGTGTAATGTTCTTACTCGAAAGTTCCCGACGCCCCTTGGCAATTGTTTTTACATTTATGCCGGTTAGCTGTGAAAGTCTTAAATCGCCGCCATGTCCCAGTTTCATTGATTCTAAACCAAGATAAAGCCGTTTCTGCCTTTCATCAAGTATGGAAAGAAATGTCTGCAGGCAATCCGTAACCACTTCACTCCCAAAGCCGGGAATTAATACCTTTTCTTCCTTACAAGCACACAACATGATTGACTGTTTACGTCTGGCGAGTTGATCCGTACCTAACACCTTGGAGATATACAAATATTCTCCGGCAATCTGCTCGCGCAAGACCCTTCCAGATACCACTAATTGAGTCAGTGCATTAAAGACTCGCACATGTACCAGCGTTTGAAGCTCCGAGGCAAAATAACCTTCCTGGGATTTATTAATGATGGCCTCGAGAGTATCTACAAGACTTCCTTGTTGAGAAAAATATATTTGATTGAAACTCCAAATGCCATATTTATTATAGCTTGCAAGTGTATCCAGTGTATGGTATTTGCCCGCATGGGAATAACTCGCACGATGTCCGAGCGATTTTAGCTTCCTGAAAACCGTTGCTTTTGAAGTCGTTCCCAAAGCTTCTTTGATACTGTCCAGAGTTAAAACGACATCCCTGCTGAATAGTCCCAAGAGCTTGCGATGAGAATACTTAGCTAAACGCATAATGACACCATTAGGATTAATACGCCGGATAAAATACCACTTAATCCTAATGTTATCATAATGGCTGGAGGGTGTCAATGCCTATATTTACTAGTTGTAACGGCTATTACCGTGACATACACAAAGACACTGCAACGATACTATTGGTACTATACAATACCATGTTATTTGTGGTCGCTCCCTAAGCAAAGAAATTAAGGTTCCTTCTTGTGTTGAGAAACCTACCAATGCAATTCTGGAATATTCCAAGGTGATTATTGATAAATATACAAAAGCATTTGTAACAAATTTTTTTCAACGTGATGAGTTTACTCCCTATGTTAATACTATAACAATTAGACGTTACTGGTTCTCCTCTTATAAAGGAAGTGAAGACATTGGTAATAATCTAAAAACAGAATTGAGATGCTTAGGATTTGAACCTGTTCTTTTTAAGAAACGCGGAGATCGAGAAAAAGGAGTTGATATAGCTCTAACCCGAGAAATGTTAATTAATGCATTTAACCAGAATTTTGATATTGGCTTTCTTATTACAAGCGATGAAGATTATGTTGTACTGGTTAAAGATGTTAAGCGCTATGGACAAATAGTTGGAGGCGGTTTTTTCAAAAATGGATTATCAAAGCATTTAAAAGTAGAATTTGATCATTTTATAGAGTTAAAAGTAAACACGAGTAATGACAAGAAATTTATAGATAATATTCTAAGTACAATGCATAAAAACAAACAATAACCTAAAACTACAGAGAAACCGTTTAGACGTGATGGCGGAGGTTATGGGTATACGAGGAGTCAAAAAACTACCCTGTCACCAGAATTATGGGAAAAGGTGAGTGTGGTAAATCCAAAGGCACTGGAATATATTTCGTTACACAACAAAAAGACGTGCAGCTTTTAGAAAGAGTACATAAGAAGCTATCATGTATGGAAGATCGATATATAAAAGTATATAAAGCAGATAATCAGAGATAAAGATTGAAAGAAAATGATTTCAAATATCAAAATTAGGTAATCGTATTTATCATACGATGATTTCAACTTATCTAAAAATTTGTTATAATATCTGCAAAATATTTTAGGAATAGTTAGTAAATATGAAGATATTGATATATACAGATTTTCGGTGAATGGTCTCTTACGTCCCTTAAGTTTCGTATTAATGCAGAGGAACCTTGAAATGGAGCCACCGATCCATGCAACTTAAATATCAGAAGCCATTATCTATCCGTTCGTGGGATGATATTCAGAAATACATCATACTCGGTAAAACTCATGAATCTATCATATTGGATTTTAAAAAAGAGATTCCCTTGAAAAACCCGAATAGTGCAAAAGAAACTGCCAGAGATATAGCTCAGTTTGCAAACACATGGGGAGGGTGCCTTCTTGTTGGAGTGGAAGAAATTAAGTCTCCGCAGGGGTATAAGATCGCGGGTGAGTTTTGTGGTGTTGAAGACTCCGAATCTCTAAAGAAGTTTCTCCATAATAAGGTGGTAAATTACCTGTATCCGTCAACTATCAGCTTTCAAGACGTTATCATTTCTGGTAATACATCCCTTCCTCTCAAGCGCCAAAATGGTGACACTTATCTCACACCTTTTTTATTCCCTAGTTAGGGTTTAAGTTTCAAACTCTTACGTGTTTGCAACCTGAACCCTTGATTTAGTTTATTTCAAAAATATTTCACCTTGTAAAATATTTGTTATTTTAGATTGAAAATGGCGTAAATCTGAAATCCTAAACCGTAATTTGTAAAATGCCGCAGGGTTTATCTGAGAGCAATTACTCGAAACAAAGGTGTTCTTATAGGCCCGAAAGGCCGTAAGGATATAGCAGAGGGTGAAGCCCTCTGAAAAAAGAGAAAAAAATATCAAGCCACGAAGGGACGAAAGAAAAAGATGTTTTGTTTTGGCTGATACCTTCACATTTCTCGGAATGCATTTTGTGGTTAGCACCAAAATGGCAGAATGGATATGGGGCTTTTTCCGTGAGAAAATCATCGGAAGAGGCAATAGTTCAACATATTCGAAGCCAACACGATCACCATCGTAAAAAATCTTTTCAACTTGAATTTAAAGAGCAAGAACGGAGGCAGACTATGAGCAAAAAAGAATTACTTATACGTGAAATTGAACAAGTTCCAGAACCTTTTCTTGATGAGGTATTAGATTTTGTCCATTTTCTAAAGACAAAGATACTCAGGGAAAAGCTCGATATCACTATTGTGAGTGAATCTTCTCTTAAAAAAGATTGGCTAAGACCAGAGGAAGACGAGGCATGGCAAAGTTTGTAAAAGGTGATGTCGTTGTTGTTCCTTTTCCCTTCTCCGATCTATAGCCAAATAAATATGATTTTAGAAATTTGGCGATAAAATGGCTTTCTGAAAAATAGATTTATTTGACTAAGCATACTATCAAACACACCCCTAAATCCCCTCTTGATAGAGGGGACTTCTCATCTCCCCTCTAAAAAGAGGGGCCGGGGGGGTGTAAATTTTTCGAAAACCTTATTTGTTTGACTATATCACAATCCCAAAGACGGCCTGCTTTAGTAATTGCAACCTTAGAAGGAGATGATGTAATTCTCTGTCAGATAACAAGCAAAACCATAAAAGACAATTATTCTATTTCCATTGATGATAGAGATTTCGAGACAGGGAGCCTCAAACAACCAAGTAACATAAGACCTAATCGGTTATTTACCGCAGATAGTCATATTATCTTGTACCGCATTGGCAATCTTACTAAAATAAAAATTAATGCGATTATCGGTAAAGTTATTGAAATAATTCGTAAGTAAAAGAACAACTTCGTGAGGGTTCGGGTTTACGTTTTTTTAGTTACATTATACATCTTTCTGAAACCTTATTTGTTTGACTATTTGATTCGATGGTATCTATTCAAAATGTGACAAAAACCTATAAGAGGGGAAACGAGGTAATAAGTGTATTAAAAGACATTTCCCTGAATATCGGACAAGGCGAATATTTAGCGCTTATGGGGCCTTCAGGTTCGGGGAAAAGCACGCTCCTGAACCTTATTGCCGGACTTGATCGTGCAGACGCCGGTTCGATAGAAGTGGACGGCATAGATATCGCCATATTATCAGAATCCGAACTCGCGCGGTGGCGTGCTACTAATGTGGGGTTTATCTTCCAGTTTTACAATCTCATTCCAGTTCTTACGGCATATGAAAATGTTGAATTGCCCCTTATCCTCACCAGCCTTTCCGGCAGAGAACGAAAAGAACATGTGTATACCGCTTTAAAAGCCGTAAATATGGAAGACCGGCTGTGGCATTATCCTTCCCAACTATCCGGAGGACAACAACAGAGGGTTGCGATTGCGAGGGCAATAGTAACAGACCCGGCGATACTTGTCGCCGATGAACCGACCGGAGACCTGGACAGGGTTTCTGCGGAAATAGTGCTTGAGCTTATGGATCGTTTAAACAAGGATATGGGGAAAACCATTATCGTGGTAACCCATGATCCCTGGGCGGGAAACAGGGCGCATAGCATGAAGCATCTTGACAAGGGAGTTTTGAGCAATGATGATCAAGATTCTCATTCGTAACGCCTTCAGGCATAAACTCCGCAGTGTTTTAACCATAGCGGGCATAGCAATCGCCGTGTTAGCCTATGGATTACTTCACACTGTAATTGACGCATGGTATGCCGGGGTTGCAGCTTCATCTGCAAACCGGCTGGTCACGAGGAATTCAATATCACTTGTTTTCCGTCTACCGCTTTCCTATCGCGAAAAAATCCGCTCTGCCGATGGCGTCAAAATAGTTTCCTATGGCAATTGGTTTGGCGGATATTATAAAGATGAAAAAGACTTTTTCGCAAACTTCGCCGTGGAACCCACCTCATATCTTAAACTCTATCCCGAATACAAAATACCTGAAAATGAAACGACATCGTTTCTTAAAAACAGAAAAGGCTGCCTTGTTGGGAAGAAATTGGCCGACAGATTTGGGTGGGCAGTTGGGGATAGTATTACATTGGTCAGTGCCATTTACCCCGGGAAATGGGAATTTGTCTTAAGCGCCGTTTATGAAGGGAAACATAAAAATGTGGACGAGACCATGTTCTTCTTCCATTGGGATTATTTTAATGAAACAATGAAAAAGGTGAGACCCTTTTCAGCGGATAATGTAGGATTTTATATTATTGGCATCGATAGACCTGAAAACGCCGCCGGCATTGCAGAGGCTATTGATGCTATGTTTAAAAATTCACTGGCGGAAACGCTTACCGAAACTGAAAAGGCATTTCAACTCGGATTTGTTGCCATGAGCGAAGCCATCCTTAAAGCGGTTCAACTGGTTTCGTTTGTGATTATTGTGATTATTCTCATCGTTGTCGCAAACACGATGGTAATGTCTGTACGTGAACGCACTGCGGAGTATGCGATATTTAAAACCATAGGTTTTTCAGGCGGATATATTGCTGCGCTTATCATTGGAGAGTCTATGATGATTACGCTAATCGGAGGGATACTGGGCATATCTGCAACATATCCGGCGGCTATCGCATTTTCAAATGCCGTAGGGACTTATTTCCCGGTATTTAATATCACCGGAAAAACTATTTTTATGGATGCGGTTGTTATCATAATCGTAGGTCTATCTGCCGGCATACTTCCTGCATGGAGGGCAATGAGTGTGCGAATATCCGAAGGGCTGAGAAAGATAGGGTGAGATGAGACTCCTTTTTTTTTATAGTTTTCGGAATTTATTGACCCGCCGGGTGACTACCGCGCTAACTGCATCAGGCATGGCGCTGGTTGTATTCGTCTTTGCCGCAATTATTATGCTCGCCGAAGGACTGCAAAAAACCCTTATCGAAACAGGGTCATACAATAATATCGTTGTGCTTAGAAAGTCCTCGTCTACAGAGGTGCAAAGCATCATCGAAAGATATCAGGCGTCTATTATTGAAACGCAGCCGGAAGTGGCATTGGATGAAAACGGGCGCAGAATGTTTGCAAAAGAACTGGTGGTTTTAATTACTCTTCAAAAAAAAGGAAGCAGCAGTTCTGCAAATGTTGTTATCCGTGGGATTGGCAATGCCTCCGTTGATATGCGGCCTCAGGTAAAACTTTCGGCGGGTAGGCTGCCTCTTATGGGAACATCAGAAATAATGACAGGGAATAGCGTGGCAAAACGGTTTAAAAATGCAGGGCTGGGCGATTCGATATTTTTTGCAATGAGGCCATGGAAGGTTGTGGGGATTTTTGACGCGGGCGATACCGGGTTCAGTTCTGAAATATGGGGAGACGCCGATCAGTTTATGCAGGCTTTTCGAAGAAACGCATATTCATCCCTTATTTTTCGCGCGGAGGACGATGCTTCCTTGCAGAAATTACAACGCCGTATTGAAAACGATCCGCGGTTGACCTTTGATGCGATGATTGAAGTAGATTATTACAAAAAACAGTCCGAGATGATGGCAAAGTTTTTAAGAATATTGGGTATTTCACTTACCGCGATATTTTCAATCGGGGCGGTAATTGGCGCAATGGTTACCATGTACTCGGCAGTAGCGAACCGCACTTCAGAAATAGGCACATTGCGTGCGTTGGGTTTTAGCAGGGTGAATATCCTTCTGGCGTTTCTGTTGGAATCGATTATTCTTGGTTTTTTAGGGGGATGTACCGGATTGTTTTTTGCTTCCGTGCTGCAGTTTATCAGTGTATCTACAACCAATTTTCAGACATTTTCAGAACTCGCCTTCCGCTTCAGGCTTAGTCCGGGAATCATTCTCAAGGCAATGGCATTTGCGCTCCTTATGGGATTTTTCGGCGGCATACTGCCTGCATTTCGCGCATCACGCATGAACATAGTGGAGTCCCTGAGAGAGGTATGAATCATACTTTGACAGCCCGCAATTTGTGATTGAATAACAAATGGCATATTCCCAGGTTTAGGTCTTACAAAAAAAACAAAACATCGCTTTGAAAAACATATCTCCAAATGGATACCCCCGTTTGCGTGTATTGACAAATTTAATAAATAGTAAATAATAGATGTCGTAATGTGCCCTCCTGAAGAAAAGCATGTTGTGTTGGAGAAAAACGACATAGCATAAATTTTTAGCGGTGAATTAAAAAAGAGCTGTGGGCAAAAGCCGCAAAACAAACCCGCCCATGGGTATTTGTTTATGGCAAGGCACATGTTTAATCAAATGGGAAGAAGGTGTTTAAAATTTAACCCCGAAGGAGGTGTAGAATGGTAGAAAACAATTTGCATAAATACGAAGCACCAAAAATAGAAACATATACGGATGAGGAACTTTTGGAGAAACTGGGACCAGCCCATACGCATTATGGTTGTCGTAGGAACGGCTAACCTTGTTGCGTTAGACCTACTGGTTATACACGTTGTACGAGGTAAGTAGTAAGAAGTATCGGGCGGATGTTTACCGTCTGTCCTTACAAATTTTGTTTAAAATAAAGACCCACAGCTCTTATAATATTTATAGCACCATTTTTATTTCAGATGAAAGAACATGTACGCGGCAGTCGCAAACCGCACTTCAGAAATTAGCACATTGCGTGCGTTGGGTTTTGGCAGGGTAAACATCCTTATGGCATTTCTTTTGGAATCGTTTATTCTTGGTTTTTTAGGGGGATGTACCGGATTGTCTTTTGCTTCCGTGCTGCAATTTATCAGTGTATCGACAACCAATTCCCAGACATTTTCAGAACTCGCCTTCCGCTTCAGGCTTAGTCATGGAATCTTTCTCAAGGCAATGGCATTTGCGCTCCTTATGGGATTTCTTGGGGGCATACTGCCTGCATTTCGCGCATCACGCATGAACACCGTGGAGTCCCTGCGAGATTTATGAATCATACTTTGGAGGCTCGCAATTTGCGATTGAATAACAAAGGGTGCATTTCCAGGTTAAGGTCTTAGGGGCAGTCAGATAATAACATGTACAACTTTGGATTGAAATATATTCTGGAATCGGCTAAAAAGTTTTTATGTCTACCGAAAAACTTAAAGAAAAAATCAATGATATTTTACCCTTTTTAAATGAAAGACAAAAGAGAATCTTTTTAGGGGCAGAAGCAAAATCTATTGGCTATGGTGGAATTTCTAAAATCGCAAGACTTGCAGGCGTATCCAGGCCTACTATCCATCAGGGGATATCTGATTTAGAGAGTGGAGGGAATAATGCCAGTGAGAGTGTGAGAGTTTCTGGTGGCGACCCTAAACCCAAACATGCTCAAAACAAAAAATTATTAAAAACAATTGAGTCGTTAATTGAAGATTCTACCCGAGGGGACCCAATGTCTCCACTGAAATGGACCTCTAAAAGTACGCGTCATTTATCCGAGGAGCTTTATAAAAAAGGATATGGAGTTTCTTACGAAACAATTCGAGTCATTCTTAAACAACTTGGGTATAGTCTTCAAGGTAATGATAAATCTTTGGAAGATTCTCATCCTGATCGTGATGCACAATTCAAGTATATCACCATGCAGGTAAAAAAGTTTTTAAAAGACAATCTTCCTGTTATTTCTGTTGACACTAAAAAGAAGGAATTGCTGGGAAACTATGCAAACAAAGGGCAAGAATGGCGGAAAAAAGGTTCTCCCCGAAAAGTTAATGGTCGAGATTTCCCTGATCCCAAAGGAAAAGAAATAGGCATCCCCTATGGCATCTATGATCAGGGTAAAATTTAGGAGTGGGTCAATGTCGGATGCGATCATGATACCTCAGATTTTGCAGTACAAAGCATTCATAGGTGGTGGACTTATATGGGAAGAAAGATTTATCCTGATGCAAAAAAGCTGTTGATATGTGCAGATAGTGGTGGCAGTAACGGCTATAGAGTTCGCCTATGGAAAATCAAACTACAAGAATTTGCAAATAAATCAGGCATGGAAATTACAGTATGCCATTTTCCTAAAGGAACAAGTAAATGGAACAAAATTGAACATAGACTTTTTTCTCATATTAGCATGAATTGGAAAGGCCATCCGCTGACCAGCCATGATGTTATGGTTAATTTAATTGGCGCAACAAAAACAAAAACCGGATTGAAGGTTGGAGTTAAAATTGACAAAAGGAAATATCCAACAGGGATAAAGGTTTCCGATCAGGAAATGGAAAAGATTAATATTGGAAAGCATAATTTCCATGGAGATTGGAATTATACAATTTCAAAAAATTGAGTCATTCACACCTTGTTATCCCATGCCATAGTTGTAAAAGTTATTATCTGACAACCCCTAATTGTACATTGTAGCACAAGCATCCTGCTTGTGGCATTTTACCCTCAAACTGGATACTTGTGTTACTATTCTTTCTCTCCCCCTTCCTGTTAATGATATTTTTACAAAAAATCGGGAATGCTCCCGTACGAAGGTACGAAGTTACGAAGGTACGAAAGATGCACTTGTTTAGAATTTCAAATCATTTTATCATTAGAATTTGTTTCGGATTTCGGATTTCGGATTTCGTGTTTCACCGTTACCGTAAATTATTTTAACATATATCCTCATAGTCACTTAATCATTGTCTATATTTATATTTTTATTGCTCTGTATGTACGTGTTTGATACAATTGCAAAACTTTTTGTAAATAATGGCAGATGCGTTCTCTTTTTAGTATAGAAAAGGAGTTGTTGAGATGGGACTTTTTTTGGGAAAAATCATAGGTCTCTATGAAATTGTTTTGATTATTAGAATCGTACTTTCCTGGGTACCGCATAATCCCTATAACCAGGCAATACAGTTTTTGTATAAAATCACTGACCCCGTATTGAATCCGGTGCGCAGATACATTCCGACGTTCAGAGGCATTGACTTCTCCCCTATCGTGGTATTCATCGGATTAGGGATTGTTAAAAGAATTATTATGGAGATGTTTTGAGGGGTATGCATTATCCCTGTCCGGGAGACAGAGGTTTTAGGCAAACAAAAAGAGATTGAAACCACAGATTGTACCGGTTCATCGTCCAAAATCTGTGGAATCTGTAGTTTCAGTAATTTCTTCTAAAATCTGACTCCTTTGTTAAAGAGAAATTCTCTGTAAAGATATAAATATCCTCTAATTTCGCTTGGAATCTCACCCTCTTCTAATCAATCCTTCTGGAAAATAAACAAAGAATTTTTTTAAGATGTTACCTGACCTGAACAAACTGAAAGTGAAATACAGGGTAAGGCGTTAGACAGGGAAGATACATTCATCATTCGTTAAATGTCATACTATTTTGTGTTCTGTTTTTCTATGATAACCGCTCCAAAAAATAAAATTATTATTTTTGATGTTGACGGAGTCCTTTTCAGAGGACATTTTCTTCTTCATTTATCAAGACGTCTTGGTCTTTTACTTTCTATCCGCACGTTCTTGTTATGCATATTGTTCAACATCGGCAAATTACCCTTCCATACCTTTATAAAAAGGGTATACCGTTCCTTTCGCAATATTCCGCTTGAACAGGCAAGGAAAGTATACGAAGAGATACCTCTTATCCAGAATGCGAAAGAAACAATTGAAATATTGCGGGGGCATGGTTATTTGGTGTTTTTAATAAGCAGCGGTGTTCCTGATGTATTTGTTAAAGACCTTGCAGCAAGGGTATCTGCAAACAATGGATATGGTATTACCGTTGGCATTGACAACGGCGCATTAACAGGGGAAATATACGGACAGCTTATTATGCCCGAGGGAAAGGTAAACATCATTGAAAGTGAATTGCAACACTATGATCTTTCATGGCATGATGTAATTGTACTGGTAGATGACCGCAATAATTCAGACATTTTGCAAAAATCGAATATAGGCATAGGAGTAAACGCTCAGTATTCAATCCGCAGGCAGGCAGATTATTTAATTGATAACAACAACCTGTCTGAACTGTTGGATATTCTGGATATAGCAGATGCAAACACATACAAGGCCCTCTTTTCAGGGATGCGTAAACAATTTGAGCATTCATGGTACCAGGAAATACGCAGAAAACTTTTACACATCATAATTGCACTTGTACCTGTTTTTTCCCAATATATCTTTATAACCACCCTATCGGTGCTTTTTTCCATAGTAGTTTTCTATTTGATTTCAGAGTTTTTGAGGGTCAACGGGCTTTCTTTTCCCCTGTTAGGCCTTGTTACGAAATCAAGTATACGTAAACGGGAGGAACGCGGCATTGCTTTTGGACCTATCACCTTAATATTGGGCGCAGCTTTTTCCATATTGATTTTCCCAAAAGAAATAGCAAGCGCTGTTATATGGATCGTCGCCTTTTCCGATGCTGCCGCAACTCTGGTGGGGAAAAGTATCGGGAAAATCAGGATACCTTATAACAGGCAAAAAAGTGTAGAAGGGTCTTTGGCGGCGCTGGCTGTTGCCATAATTTGCGGATGCATCTTCCTTCCTATTGCGCCAGCCTTAATTGCCGCCTTTGTTGCATGCTTTATTGAATCATTACCGCTAAGGGCAGCAGATAATTTACTGATGCCTGTTGGCGCCGGATTGATATTATTGTGTTTTTGAAATCCTGAAACATACATCTATGTACATTAGAAAGCCCGAATTGGTTGCCCCTGCAGGCGATATGGAGAAACTTAAAACAGCCATTGAATATGGCGCTGACTCTGTATACATTGGCGCAGAAGGTTTTAATCTTCGGATGGGCGCGGAAAATCTTACTATGCAGGAAATTCGAAATGCCGTTGATTATGTTCATGAAAAAGAGAAAAAAATATACGTTGCGCTCAATATTTATGCACGGAATTATCATATTCGCCGCATTGTCTCTTGCGTGAAAGCACTTGCGGAGATACCGGTAGATGCGGTAATCGTGTCTGATCCGGGAATTTTATTAACGATAAAAGAAATAGCTCCTCACATAAAAATCCATCTTAGCACACAGGCAAACACCACAAACTTTAAATCACTCGAATTTTGGCGTCAACAAGGTATAAAAAGAGCCGTCCTTGCCCGTGAATTAACACTTGGAGAAATTGAAGAAATTATTGCCAATACCGCAGTAGAGACCGAAGTATTTGTACATGGTGCTATGTGTATGGCGTATTCAGGGCGTTGTTTATTAAGCAGCTATATGTCAAACCGGCATGCAAATTTAGGCGATTGTTCGCATTCCTGCCGTTGGAAATATGTGCTGAAGGAAGAAAACCGGCCTGGGGAAACATTTCCTATTATTCAGGATGAAACAGGCACTTACATTTTAAGTTCAAAGGATTTATGCATGCTTGAATATATTCCAGAATTAGTGTCCGCAGGTATTACTGCATGGAAGATTGAAGGACGCATGAAGAGCCAATACTATGTAGCCTCCGTAACAAGAATCTATCGCGAGGCATTGGACCGTTATTTTTCTGACCCTGAAAATTACGTAATTGATGAGCAATGGTTATCTGAACTGGAAAAGACGAGTCATCGTGAATTTGGCACCGGATTCTTTCTGGGATATCGTGAAAATAATCCGCAAGTCAGCCACCAGGACCATGCCTATATTAAAGAATATGAATTCCTGGGGATTATTAATAATGTATCTAATGATAACATCGCAGAAATATTAGTAAAAAATACCATTAAGGAAAATATCCCTATCGAAATAATGGGCAAGAAATTAAAGGACGATTTTGAAGAGCCGTACCTGAAGATGAGGAATGAATTGAATGAACCAATAAAAATAGCGAATGCCGGACAGAAAATATTCGCAAAATTATCGCAGCCCGTTCATAAATATTTTATACTAAGAAAATGTGGTTAATTTAAAATCTAAATCGTTCCCGTGGCGGCTGGAGTTCCCCCCATGCCGCCTCTGAATTAAATGTAATATGATAGTAATCAACGTTTATTTTCTACATTTTTATTAAAAGAGAAAGAATATTAGAAATGAACCAAAAAATAGCCCTACTCCTTGTTTTATTAATAGTCTTTACTGGATGCAGCAGCAGTTCGAAAGAATATTTAAATAATCTATCGCCCTTTAAAAGCGAGGGGAAAACGCTCGAACCAAAGAAAGGCGCAAAGGTTACTGAGGCAGACAAATATGAACAAATATTTGTCTGTTCCGGAGACATTAACGTTGCCTATCAAAATATGGGGCAGGTGAGCCTTGGTGAGTATGGGTTTTCAGGGCATGATGTCCTGGCAAAAAAAATAAAAGAGAAGGCATTTCTGGTTGGAGTACAGGCGGTAATAAATGTGCAATATGATACAGGATACGCAAAAACCTACCGGTCTTACGGAGAACTTGGCGGCACTGATTATGGTGTAAATAAGACATCGTGGGTGAAGGGGACAGGCATTGTTCTTATAGAAAAACATGATCCCATTGGTTTAATTGTATGCAGCCTGACCAGGGAAAACAAAGAATGGTTTCGGTTTAAACCTAGTCAAAGCGGCGTTCTGGTTGTCAGCGTTCTTGAAGGAAGTGTTGCTGCAAAAGCGGGGATTAAAACGGAGGATCTCATTATGGACTGGAACGGAGAAAAAATTACGACGAAAAAACAATTTGCCATGTTAACGGAAACTTCCGCCAACAAAGAAGCAAAACTTACTATACTGCGTTCAGATGGCATTATTGTTGTTACTTTGCGTATTCCTGAACACGATTCTACCATTAATACTTCGCAGGTATCTGAACCATTGCGTAAGGAGATCGCTTCAACCCCGGTAACTGCCCCGCACAAACCGCCTATAAGAAAATCTGAATTAAAGTCCGCAGAGGTACACAATGAGATTGGCGACCTTTTACTGCGAAAGGGAATGTATCAGGAAGCAATGGAAGAATACAAAAAAGCTGTTGAAGCCGACCCATATAAAGCGCTCTCTCATTTTAATCTGAGCATCGCATATGAAAAGCTGGGTTTAAAAAGGGAAGCGGATGAGGAGTTTGCCCTTTATAAAAAATTAAAGGTGCAAAAAAATTGAATTGATATCATGAAATAAAAAATATGAAGAAATTACTGGTAAGTACTAATAACCATTTTTGTTGTAAAAAATATATGCCTTTCATTTTATTAAAAAGCATTTTTCTCTTTTTTTTAACGATATCCTCTTTTTGCCTGCTAAAAGAATCCTTTGGCGAGAATCTACTCAAAAATGGCGATTTTGAAACCGGCAATACTTCGGGCTGGATATGTTGGGAAACATTTCCATGGGACGGCGATGGCATTCCGGTGAAACATCCAGCAAGAGTAGATATTCATGTTCCGGGGACAATAGGAGTTCCCACACCACCGGCAATAAGCGGTTTATACGCTTTAACACAAGAGGTAACCGCTGAAGGAACAGCCCGCGGCGGTATTTATCAGGAACTGAATATCAATGCACATTCTACCTATGTGCTGACGGGTAGCATGGCATTCTACGGTGATAATATTGGAGATATTACTATTATAGGCTTACTTGACGGGCAGTGGAACCCTGTAAATACTTCAACCACTCCTTTTAAATTTTATATTGGCGGCGACACGGTTTCTTCATGGACTAAATTTTCACTCTCAATTATTCCGTCAAAAAATATTATTACCGTATTTACCGAAACATGCCAGGATTGGGGATATGGGTATGTGGCAGGCTGGTATGACAATCTCTCCTTACAATTTGTCTACGAAAACAGCAAACCTTTCTCATCGGAAAAAACTCCGCCAGAAGTCCAGAAGTAATAATAAAATCCAATCCAATCCAATCAGAAAATTCAATAGCATTTAACATCCTGAAATAAGACAATGAGTAATGATTAGTAACACTTTAGTTCTATGAAAAATAAAAAATGCTTGTTCCCATCACGGCGCTGTCAAAGTTTTCCATAAGCGCATAATATACAAAGATATGTAAAAAAACGTGGACATTCCCCCTAAAATATTTTATATTATAGGGCATGAACCAGCATACAACACCAATCGATAACACACACAATGAACTACTTTGTTCAATTACCGTTCGTCCTGTTTCACAAAACGACCAGGCAAATTGGGACATACTGATGCGCCAGCATCATTACCTTGTATTTCATTCTCTCGTAGGAGAATCAATTCGCTACGTAGCGGAATCACAGGGACAATGGCTTGCCTTGATCGGCTGGGCTGCCGCAGCATTAAAATGTACCGTTCGCGATAAGTGGATTGGA